>JALVAD010000476.1 GCA_027011385.1 Saprospiraceae bacterium
ATACTACTGGAGATGATATTTATTATTTGTTGAAGAATTTGGATAGGCAAATAGAAGTTTGGGATGTCAATAAAAATAAATTGATATATCAAACAGATATTAATTATTGTAACGATGATTTTAAAGATATGATAATAGTGGATAATCTGATTGTATCGGTTTATTACGATAAAATAGATATCTATGATTACGTCAATAAAGTTCAAGAAACCAAGGTATATCCGCATAATTTCACCTTAGACAAATCAAAACGAGTAAGGTTGCTACTTAGAGATAAAATACTAAGATTTGGATATGATTCAGGGCTTATTTACGATTTTGTTCTTAAAGATTTTTTTAATAATAAATATGGGGTTAATTTCAGGTCTAATTTGAGTTATTATTATGCAAAGAATCAAGATGGTACGCAAGCTCTTATGAAAGAGAAATTCAAGGATACTATTACTTCAAAAATAGAACAATTTGATGATTTAAAATGGAAAAAATGGCTTGGGGACAAATTATATATTCAAGATTCATTAGGGGTTTTGTACCATATTGATAAATCTGATGTAATAAAGAAAATAGATTCCATTCCTGGATATATCTTAGATATTGTAAAGGTTGATGAGGCAAGAATTAGTGTGCTTGGTACTTACAATAGTAAAAATTATATCAGGACATTAAATATAGTTGAAAACTTACTCGAAGATTACCATACATCCATCGAGAAATATGATTTTAGCAATCCTTATTACGCTTCGGGAAAATTATTTTTTACAAATAGAGACAGCATATTCTATTATAGCTTTACTGATAAATCAATTAAATTACTCGATACTGATTTTCGTAAATTCAAACACTTAGATAAATTGTTGTTCTCTTTTCCCAGCTTATATTCTGAAAAAGAATTAAAAATAATAAATGCCATAACTTTAGAACAAAAAACAATAAAACTTCCAAAATCTGAATATTGCAATAATAGATTAGTAGAGTCCGATGATAAGGTATATTTTACTTACTTCAAATTGGATGAAGGATTAAAATTCTATGAATATAGTTTTAATACTAATACGATTAAAGACACTAATTTTTCTACGGGGAAAAACATAGGCTTAGGATATAATAGAATTGGAAAATTTAATAAATGGGTCTATGTTCATGATGGTAACAAATACCAGATTTTGGACGAATCTGAAGAAGATAATCTTGATGTTCTAGAACTTGATTCTAAAAGAATATTTTGGTGGCCATATTTTTTCAATAATAAAGTTTATTATGCTTATCAAGATAGTCTTTGCTCTATGCAAGACACCTTTTGTGTTAGTTTATATAGCTATAATATCAAGACCAATGAGGAAAAACTTCTTGTAGACGGGCTCTTAGTGCCCAAAAAACATAGACAATACTTTAAGTATATGACAATAGGACGATACCTTATCGTTAGATTTATTCCTTATGGAGAAAAAATTATGATAGACTCAGAAACTGATGAAATATTGGATTTGCCTGAAAAATTGAATAAACTCATCTTTCTATTTAATTTAGAGACGGCAAATTTTTATTACACTAGGTTTGCTTACGATGGAATGTATAGAATAACTAAAGATGGAAAGCTTGATATTACTAAAATTGGAAACCATCGTATATATACAGTGGCAAAATTCAAAGATGATAAATTTGCATTTACCAATAAAGACACACTTTTTTACTGCGATGGACTTAATGTCAAGCAAATATTTGAAGAAGATTCAATTACTTTTGTGAAAGCAGGAATTTCTCCTGACAGGAGATTTATGGTACAGTTCTATAAAAAAGACGGGCTAAATAAATATCTGGTTTATGATGAAGAAGAGGACAAAATAATTGCAGATAATACATTGGAGGAGATACCTGACGCGAGATATAAATTTGATTTAGGCAATGATAATTTTTATATTCAAACTGATAATGCTGATACATCAAATATAATCTATAGCTACAATTGGAAAACAGGTTTACATTCTGAAAAGCATTTTGCAGACACTTATACCATTTTATCGATTTCCGATAGTGAGGTACACATATATAGCAATAATAAAATTTATATCACAGATAAGGATTTGAATGAAACAGATGTAATAAATACTCTGAAAATATATGACCCGGTTATCCTTGGAAGTGTATATAAAAGATTTACTCCTGTCAAAGATATTCCTAGTTTGTTTTTAAGGCATTTATTGATATACGATAGAGAAGAAAGAAAGTTTAACACTTATTTTTATTGTGAGGATAGTTTGAGATTATGCCAAGTTATATTAATGGATAATAGATTATATTGCAATGCACGTAATGATAATTGGGGGCATCAAATATATACAATTGATTTGGACAATCTATCAAATACAAATATATTGCCCCCTGAGTTTAGTGAAAACAGATTGGATTTTTATCCAAATCCGGTTTTGGATATTATAAGGTTAAAGAACTCAGTCAGCAATTATAGAATATTTGATACAGCGGGAAATTTAGTGGCTTACTCCGATTCTTACACAGATAAAATAGATATAAGTAGCTTTGTTCCCGGTATTTATTTTATCACAAGCTATTCTGCAAAAGAAGTAAAAACCGGTAAAATTATAAAGCTAGAGTAAATGTAGTGAGTTTTTCCTCAATTAAAAGGACATTATTGCTTTATGATTTTGCCTGTATAAATGGTGTTTCCGGTGGCTAATTTGTAAAAATAAGTTCCCTTTTCCAATTCTTCCAATGTTATTATTACAGATTTTACCGGCTCCTGCCAAGGAAATATAAACAATGATTCCCTTGTCTTTGATTTTCTTCACTATCTGAATTAAATCATCTCCAGAAGGTTTCAAGAGTCCATTATTATCAGGATTAGCAAATGCAATGTCAACGTGAGTGACGAGTGAAAGATCAATATTATCGATTTCGTTGAATCTATAGCTTGGCAGATAGCCTAAAACATCTATATTCTGGCTATAGATTGTAAATAAAAAAATTAAATTCAAAGCGAAAGTAATAGCTATTCAAATCATCTCTGTCTTGCATTTGATTAAGAAATCGCAATAAAGATACAAAATATAAATAGATATTGACAAGTCCAAATATAAAATTCAAAGTGTTTTCTTGCTCAATTAATAATAGATATACTTACATAAATGCAAAATAAGGTACATTTCACACAATATGATATTTTTTTTAAGTGTTGAGTTTTATAAACAAACTATTATGTCTTTTCCCAATATTAGAAACAAATATAAGTATAAAACTATTTCTTCGGCCAAAAAATATGTTAAGCATAAAATTGAGACTTGTAAATATCCTAAAAAAAGAGAATATTGATTATTACAGAGGCAAAGGTTGGACAATAGATGCTCCATATCGTGAAACTAAAAAAGAGATAAAAAAATATCAAAAAGAAGATGTTTTAGCCGTGGATATGGAAGCATCTGCCATGTTTGCAATCGCAAAAGCCTTTAAAGTTAAAGCTGCAGCCATATTTGTTATCAGTGATAATCTAACCGGAAAAAGTGGGAACAGAATTACCATTTCACAGTTGAAAAGATAATAGCAATCTTTGAGACTCTATTAAATGGTATCAAGAAAATAGGTGATTTTTGAAATTTGATGATTATCTAATCGAATACCCTTTTTAATTTTATTTCACCTGTATTTCTTAAGGTCAAAATATCGGAATTGATATCGTATTTTTTAGATTCACCAATAACTTCTATTAGCTTAATAGCAAAATCGCTGTCACAACAAGCTTCAGTGCATTTAATAGGAGAAATATTTATACAATTATCACAACTAGTGGTGTATTCCGAAACACAGGTATTGACATCCAACTTTATGCTCACTTTTTTATCATCTTTGAAGTTGAGGATGTATGTATTATTTGTTTTATTATCATAGACTTTTCCTTTGTACACACTAATGACTTCTCATTTGCCTACAATAGAGTCAATAGATACGTCTTTAGCGCAACCGGTGAAGAAAAAATAAATTATTAACGATAATAAAAAGAATAATTGTTTCATAATAGCTATTTTTTAGATACTATATAAGACATCTTTTTTCATTAAATGGTTGGTAAAATACTAATCATTTAACAAAAAAACTTTTTTTACAATTTAAAAATAATAATTTTGCAATTAAAAAAATTGATATCCCAATACCTGATATTATTCTTTTGGAGCTTTTTAGCTGCCACCTTTTTCCCTATTTCATCTGAAGTATTTTTGGCTAATATCGTGCGCGAATACAATTTGATTATAATGCCTGTAGTTATTGCGACATTAGGTAATGTAATAGGAGGTTTGGTCACATTCTATATGGGATGGAAAGGAAGTGAAATAGCATTAAAAAACACTTCTGAAAAGAATATACAGCGATATGATAAAGCTAATAAAATAGTTCATAAGTACGGTGCACTTTCAATGATATTGGCATGGACTCCTTTCATAGGGGACGTAATTGTATTACTAGGAGGAGCACTGAAATTACCGATCGTAGCATCTACTATATGGATGACCGTTGGCAAATTCATACGATACCTAATCTTTGCCATGTCGATTCAGGGCATATTGAACAATTATTTTTAATAAGGTTAAAATATGAGTTGTATTCTATATCTCCACCTCTTCCCCTAACATAGGAATATAGACATTTTTAAATCCAAGATTCTCTAGCGAATCTTTAAATGCTTTTTGACTGTCGTATTCTCCATGAACTACAAAAGTCCTTTTAGCATCCTTTTGGTTCTTCAAAAAATCCAACATCTCGTCTCTATCTCCATGACCTGAAAAGGAATCCATAGATAAAACTTCTGCATTCACCTCTTTGATATCTCCAAATATCTTCATCTCACTAATTCCCGATTTAAGTGCCGCACAGGGTGTTTGCGGACTACAATATCCTACAAGCAAAAATGTGGTTCTCTCGTCCTCAACATTATTGTACAAGTGGTGTTTTACACGTCCTGCGTTCATCATTCCGGCGGCACTTATGATAATCATTGGTTTGTCGATGCCATTAAGCCTTTTTGATCCTTCAACGGATTTATTGTAATGGAGGCTATTAAATCCAAAAGGATTGTCATCAAGAAGTAAATATTCATGAATCTCCCTATCATAGCACTCTGGATGCGAAGCGAAAACCATTGTTGCATTTACAGCAAGAGGACTATCTACATATACTGGGATTTTATCAGATAAATCTCCGGATGTTGCCATTTTGTCAAGCATATATACAATCTCCTGTGTTCTCTCAACGCTAAAAGCGGGAATGATCAATTTACCTTTTTTATCAATACATGTATGTCTAATTATTGAAAGCAATTGCTCTGATTGTTCCGGATCTGATTCGTGTAATCTATCACCATAAGTCGATTCTGTAAGCAAAACATCTACTTTTGGCATTTGAACAGGATCTTTTATAATAGGTCTGTCCGGTCTGCCTATATCACCGGTGAAACCTAGTATCGTCTCTTTTCCATTTTCTGTTATTCTCAAAGTCACATTCGAACTACCAAGTATATGCCCAGCGTCTCTCAATGTAAATTCTACTTCATCATTTATTCTGATCCAAGTATCATAAGGACAACCTACAAATTTAGACAGAGCCGGAGTCACATCTTCAGAGACATATAGTGGCTCTCTCATTTTTTCATTTTTATATTTATTCTTTTTCTTCTTTTTTTTCTTCAACAGTTTTTTATTATACCATTCTACATCTCTTTCTTGTATTTTTGCGCTATCCATAAGTAAGATATTGCATAAACTTCTAGTCGCATGAGTACTGTAAATTCTCCCACTGAAACCATCTTTTACAAGTTTGGGCAATCTACCACTATGATCGATATGCGCATGTGACAGTATCACAACATCTACATCAGCGGGATTGAAACCAAACTTATTATTTAGTTTCCATCCGTCCTCTCCCATTCCTTGAAAAAGACCACAGTCTAAAAGTATTTTATATCCACTATCCAAAGTTATTAGATGACATGAGCCAGTTACTTCTCTAGCTGCACCATTAAATTTTATTTTCATTTTTTCATTTATCTTCTATAATCAATATTTAAAACAAAAAGCTAAGTTACAAATAATAAACTAATCAATCATTGAAATATCTAATATATTTTGGTATCGTAACTATACAATAAGCCGTTCTTTGTTTTTTTTTTATTTTGCGGTAAAACTAATTTATGGAAAAAAAAACTGGCTTTTATCAATATGATGTAGTGGATAAAACATTTGAAATCTTTTACTGTTTTAATACTTTTTTTTAATGTTTGCATCTTCCCCTCCATCAAGAAATAAAGGGGCATTTCATTTTTTCGTTTTTGCAACACAGCCCTCTAACTCCCCGTTTCTTCGTAAACTACGAAACCGGAAGAACCTCAACCTGCATTTCCCTCTGCAATTCCCCTGATAAGCGAGTGTCTCTGACCTCGCTTCTTGCAAAAATGCACTACTCCTGTGCTGATGCACTGGTTCTTTCACTATCAAGTGAGATTTACTCACTTGATTT
>JALVAD010000477.1 GCA_027011385.1 Saprospiraceae bacterium
TGTGATGTGAGTTTTGCTATTGTAGCGATGCAGACATCTCTGTCGCAGTGCGGGATGGATTTCCAGTCCCTTATTTTGTATATATTTTAGCTTTGTTTTTTTATGGTTATTGAACTATCCCACATAACTTACTTATATGCAGAACAAATTTATATATTTATTCCGCATTTTCCAAAAAATCTGAGGATAAGTTCAAGTTGTCAAGAGGGCTTTTGATTTTCTTTATATTTCTTGTAGTTACATGTGTGTATATTAGTGTGGTTTTTATGTCTTTGTGACCAAGCAATTCTTGTATAAATCTTATATCTGTCCCATCATCAAGTAGGTGTGTAGCAAAACAATGCCGAATTTTGTGTGGTGTTACCGGCTTTGTAATACCGGCTTTGTAAGCAGCTTGTTTTACTACTTTTTGAATACTCGATGCGCTGTATTGAGTTTTCTGATCCTGTCCTTCAAATAACCAATATTGTGGTTTGTATTTATCTGTATATTTTATCAATAATAGTTTCAGTACATCACTTAGCATTACAACCCTGTCTTTTTTGCCTTTACCCTTTTTAACAAATATTTGATTTCTATCAAAACTAATGTCTTGTACTCGCAAACTTAATATCTCATTCAGTCTCAGGCCACTACTGTATATTGTGTACAATAAAGATATATGTTTGAGATTTGTTAATGCACCTAATATCATTTCAATCTCCCCTTTGCTTAATATATTGGGCAAATTCCTTCCTTTTCTGGGGCGTTTTATCTTTTCTATTTCAAAATCAGGTCTGAATATCACTTTAGTATAATAAAATTTAATGGCACTGATAATAATATTCAGTTTGCTGTTGGATATTTTTGTGGATGCCACCTCTGCGAGATATTTATTTATTTCCATTACTTCAGCACTTTCCAATTCCGTTTTTCCTATATACTCTGCTAAACCAACCAAACTTGATGTGTATGAAGTAATAGTACTCCAACTATACCGCTGTCCAATCAGTATATCCGATAATTCTTTGACCAATCCTTTGTATTTCCCCAAATATCTCCCAATAAGAATATCCTGCTTTTGCTTATAGCTATAGTCCTTTTTATTGTAAATAGATACATTCTTTTCGGGCAATCTATTGATGATTTTAGCACCTTTTTGCTTGTAATGATCTATTATTCTTTTAATGACTTTATGGTCATTTGGAATTTTCCACCTTTTAAATCTCTTATCATAAAATCTTTCAGGCAAATGCTTCATAAAATCAATATCTGCTCTGTACCCTCTGATTTTCACCCATATTTTTTTAATATTATCAGGCGTCCTGTATAATTCCAGTTTTAGAGGATCATCCAACAAAGCAACAAAGTTATAAATCTTTTCATATTCTTCTTCTTGCCAATAACTAAAGTTTTTTTGAAGAGTACTCAGGTTTTCAATATCAGCTTTTGCTATCCAAATCTTAAACTTACCATTCCACCATGCACCATTCATCGATTTTAAAATCTCAATTGTTCTTGAATTATATCTGACTTTGATATAGAAATTTTTATCATGTATTTCGATATTCAAATTCTTTTTTGCAATATCTATGTCAGCATTCTTACTATCATCATTTTTTGAAAGTACTGAATTCGATTTTTTCAAATCTATGCCGGTATTATCATTTGTCGGTCTGATGAAACCAATGGTTCCGGAATCATTTATATACTTAATTTCTATACCCAATGATTTTAATTGATTAAAGGCCTTCTTACTATATTCTATATGCCAAGCTTTTAATG
>JALVAD010000478.1 GCA_027011385.1 Saprospiraceae bacterium
CAATATAATTTACATCTAAAATATTTCAATTCAATATATTGCATTTTTTTGTAATATCTAACAAACTATCGGAAAAAACATATCAGAATAAAGCTATTTATTACCATTTAAGCAACAAATTACAATATATTGCAAAACTTCACATAAATAATTTTTTTATATTAAAAATAGTTTTTAAATTTGCACCTAATAAATAAAAAGAAAAGCTATCAAAAAGAACTTTTACGCTAGAGGGAAATTACTTTTGACAGGGGAATATGCTGTGCTTCACGGAGCAAAGGCGGTCGCATTCCCTTTATCCAAAGGTCAAAAAATGTTGGTTCGCAATGCAAGAGGTTCCGATTTGGTATGGGAAGCCCTTGATGAAAATGGCGATGTTTGGTTTGATGCCCAAATATCATTATATGATTTTTCAGCAGTCAAAACTTCTGACCAGGAAATTGCAGATAGATTACAAAAAATATTAAAATCTGCTGTAAGACTCAATTCTGAATTTCTTTCTACTTGGAGTGGTTTTAAAGTAGAGACTCAGTTAGAATTCCCCTTGAATTGGGGCTTAGGATCTAGTTCGACTCTTCTTTCATTAGTAGGTGATTGGGCATATATCAACCCCTTCTTTTTACATTTTGAAGTATCCAATGGATCAGGATACGATATTGCCTGCGCTAAAGCGGACCGTCCAATAATGTATCAGGTAAAAAATGATGAAATTCAATATTCTGAATTCGGTTTCTCCCCCAAATTTACTAAAAACCTGTATTTCGTTTATCTAAATGTAAAACAAAATACGGAAAGCGAAGTAAAACAAAATGCTGATAAATTTAAAGGAAACACAAAAGCTATTGATAGAATTTCTGAAATAAGTAAGACCATTTCAACTAATAAATCTTTTGTGAAATTTTTGGAATTGATTAAAGAACACGAAGAAATTATCTCAAAGGTCATTGGCAAAAAGACTGTCCAAGAGGAAAGGTTTGGCAATTTTAACGGTGTGGTCAAAAGCCTTGGAGCTTGGGGTGGTGATTTTGTACTTGCTGCATCCAATGAAGGCGAAGATTATGTTAAAAAATACTTTAAGAAAAATGGCTATCACACAATTGAAAAATTTGATGATTTTGTGCTTTAAGACTTCACTATTTTTACTTCTCCCAAATACAATGCAATGTTAAAATTTTGCAGTACATTAGCAAAAAATACATTTTTTTTACTTAGTCTTACCCTAACATTGCTCTTTTCATCTTGCAGTCAAAATATATTTTTAAGGTCAAAAAGCCGAAGTTTAGCCAAAACTCTAATCAATTCCACGGTCTTACAACAAGAATTCAATGGTTTTGTTCTTTATGATTTGAATGAAGATAAAAATATCGTTGATATCAACGGCAGTAAATTTTTCACTCCTGCCTCCAATACTAAAATCTTTACATTCTACGCTTCATTAATGATATTAAAAGATTCAATGCCTATTATAAAATATATATCAAAAAATGATTCGTTGATATTTTGGGGTACAGGCAGTCCTCTTTGTCTAAACCCAGACTTCGAAGAGAATACTTTTGTCATTGATTTTCTGAAAAAATCCGATAAAAAAATATATTTTTGTAATAACAATTTTCAAGACTATAGATTTGGTTCTGGTTGGGCTTGGGATGATTATATTTATAATTATCAATTGGAGAAAAATGCATTCCCAATATATGGCAATAGACTTTTAATAAATTTCTATGCGGATTCCATTGATTTTTCACCAAAAACATTCAAAATAAAACCAAGTTTAGACTCCAATGTTTATTATAGGGCTGAATTTATAAATGAATTTGAAATAGGTCGATTCAAATCTTCTAAAAAAATACAAATTCCATTTATCACGGACTCTACTACGATAACGAAGCTACTCTCTATGGCAATCAATAAGCAGGTAAATAAATATCCTACGGAAAATATTAAGCAGGAACAGTCCCAAATTTTAAAAATCAAAATTCCCGATACATTATACTTAAGACTATTGCACGATAGTGACAATTTTATTGCCGAACAATTGATGCAAATGTGCTCATTCACTCTTTTTGATACGCTTAACACAAAAAAAGCAATTGAATACTCAAAGAAAAACATTTTACCGGAATTAAAAGATAAATGTAGATGGGTTGATGGCTCAGGCTTATCCCGCTACAACCTTTTTTCACCAAATGACCTTGTATATGCTTTAAAAATGATATACAATAAGCTTCCTTGGGCAAAAATCACTCGATATTTTCCTGCTGCGGGAATATCTGGGACATTAAAGGAGAATTACCCCAACATCGAAAAACCATTTGTCTATGCCAAATCAGGTAGCCTGAGCAATAATTACAATCTCAGTGGATATATTCAAACTAAAAAAGGAAACAAGTATATTTTTAGTTTCATGAACAACCATTTTTTGAAAAAATCAAAAACCATAAAGAAAGAAATAGAAAAGACCCTCTTATTAATTTATAAAAATTTATGATTTTAAATATAAACTAACTAGAACCCACCTCAATCCTCCCTTACAATGGAGGATGTTGCAATTCCCCAGAGAAATACTTCGTTGATTTCACGGGGTCAACCCAGTGAAATAAATTTTCAATTTAGGCAAAGCCCATTTCACGGGGTAAACCATAATAGCACCACTTTTTTTACAAAAAAATACCATTTAGTTATAAAACAAGATAATTTTCAAATAGCTATTTTTATTAATCAATCACTTCCACTTCTCCCTTCCATTGCAAGGGAAGGGCTGGGGATGGGTTCTAAAATCAGCAATATAATTACATCCGAAATTTCATTTCTTTATTATCTTCAAGACCTCTCTCTTTTTCTTTTTATACTCCTCCAATCTTTTTTTCTTGAATTCTTTAGCAAATTCTTCCGAATTGAGCGGCTTTTGATTAAGATGCCTATGAAATATGATAATCATAAAATCAGCCATATCATCCGGGTGTCCAAGCCCCATATCCCTCATAGCCTTTTCAAATCTGGAGCCCCCATAAAAATTCCAATTTACAATCATCCATCTCCCCAAGCCAAAATGCAATTTTTGTGCAACAATATCCTCCTGTGCATTTTTGAATTTATCCAAAGACTTCCCATCAGACAATTTTTCCAACTGAACAATCGCATCATTTATATCCTTTGGAATATAGACTCCATTAATTCTGGTTTTCCTTCTATTTCTTTTGAGCTCTTGTTCTATATCGTTTTTTGAGCTTGGTGGAGATTTTTCTTCATCTGCTTTTTGACCAATAGCCACAGCGGTATTTAATCCGATAAATAGAAGAAATAAAAATATTTGTTTCATAATAATAAATATTGTACCTAGCCAACGATACCACATACCCGTTTATTATCATTTCAAAGTCACATTTTGAGACTTTGTTAAAGTAAACCCAAATATCTATCAATATATCACGGATAATTCATGCTTTTAGCTTTATGTAGATGTAAGGCATCGAAATACACAGTAAACATCGGTATAACTCCCTTCCCTTGCTAAGGGAAGGGGCGGGGATGGGTTCTTATTTCAAAGGAATCTTCTGAACAACTATATTCTCTTTAACTTTCTCTTTACATATGGTAAGAAAAATGAAAATACAGCCAAAGATAGTATTATCAAACTTCCCGGTCTTGTCACAAAATCGATTAAATCGCCTTTCACAAGCGACAACCTCAAGTTTTCTTCAATCATTTTCCCGAGAATTAATCCTAGTATAACCGGGGCCGTAGGAAATCCGCCACGCTTCAATACCCAACCGAATAATCCAAACGCAATACAAGTACCTACATCAAATAATGAATTTTGATAAAATAGCTACCTATAAATGACAATGCGATAATCAAGGGATAAAGCAATTTTTTAGGCGCTGCTATGATTTTAACCCACAATTTATTTCCCAACAAACCTACTACAAGCATTACTATATTGGCAAAAAATAAACTGATGAACAATCCATATACAATTCCGGGTTCTTTCTCAAATAGTTCAGGTCCGGGATTGAGCTTATGTATCATCAACGCACCAATCAATACAGCCGTCGATGCACTCCCAGGTATTCCCAAGGTCAATAAAGGCACCAATGCACCTCCAACCGAACCGTTATTGGCGGCTTCAGGAGCTGCGACTCCCTCTAGAGAGCCTTTCCCAAATTTTTCAGGATGCTTACTGCTATTCTTCGCCGAATTATAAGCTATAAATGTAGCAATTGCTCCTCCGGCTCCAGGTATAACCCCTATCATAGTCCCTAGTACTGAAGATTTCAGCATCAAATATTTTAGCTTCCAAAGTTTTTTATTCTCCAGCTTATGTTCAGTCAAAACCGTTTGTTTTGCTTTTTCCCCTTTCTTCAATATATCGAAATTCTCAATACTGTAAAATATTTCTCCCAAAGCAAATAAACCAATTAAAGCAGGAATAAACTCAATGCCATCCGACAATTCAGCTATCCCCATATTAAATCTTGAAAATGGTAATTGCGTATCAAAACCAATAGTTACCAATAGCAATCCCATTATCGAAGATATAAATCCTTTAGCGGGACTATCGCCTGCCAAAGAAGAGATAATCGTCATACCAAAAACACCAAGGGCAAAATATTCATAAGACTCAAAAGACAATGCTAATTTTGCCAAAGGAATCGAGAACAAAATCAAAATAATAGTCCCCACCATACCTCCAACAGTTGAAGCTGTCAAGGAAGTTTTAAGCGCATATAATGGCTTACCTTGTTTGGTCAGTTCATATCCATCAAAAGTAGTCGCTACAGCTCCCGGAGTACCAGGTGTATTAATAGCAATAGCCGTAATCGAACCTCCGTAATTGGAAGATAGATACACAGAAGTAAGCAATACCAATGCGCTCATCGGATCCATTCCAAAGGTTACAGGTAACATCAATGCAACACCAATAGACGGTGATAACCCGGGCAAAACACCGACCATTATACCAACAACAACACCGATAAAAACCATTAGCAATGGAGTAAAATGCATTACTTCAACAAAACCCAATCCCAAATTGTGCAATATTTCCATACTAAATTATTACATTAAAAGCCTTCCCAAAGGTAAATCTATTTTCAATAGCAACTCAAAAACCAAATAAGAAAACAATACAAAACCAAAAGCATTTATTATCATTATCCACCATTTTCTATACATTAAAATATACATCGACATCAATAAAAAAACAGGTGTTGATAAAAAATAACCTATTTGCGGTATCATTATAAAATACAGTATTAAGACGATTAAAATTTTACTGACCAATCTGATGTTTCCGGGTTTATATGGCTTGTTTTTCCCTTCAAGTTCATTGTAAATATTCCATACACTAAAAACAAACAAAGCTATTGACCATATCCTAGGTATCAAGGCAGGGCTAGTTATATTCAATCCCTCAGGAATATCAAATAACATCGTTTGATAATAAAACAAAGCAGCAACCCACATAAAAAATCCGGCTAATAATATATTGAAATTTATTTTTTTAATATCAAACCGAACCAATATCAATAAGCCAAAAACTATAACCAACCATATCAATATACCAACTACCCATAAGGAAAAAACTCCTTTTTTAATATATGAATTTAACAAACCTGCATTCTTCAATAATTCTACCGTTTCTTTTGATTCAGATTCTACTTGTCGCGAAAATTCTTTCGGAGGAGTGTAATCAGAAAAAGCAAAGACGCTTTCGCAATAATCTTTCCATTCCTGATCCTTTGAAACTTTCTCCAGAACATCAGACATATATTTTATCGCTTGTTCGGGCGTTCCTTTCTTGAATGCAAATCCGCGCCACATCGATTCAACCAAGTCTATTCCGCGTTCTTTGAATGTTTCTACATCAGGTAATCCTTTGTGTCTAACTTTTGCTGCTAAAGTGACTATTTTTAAATCTTTTTTCCCTGTTATATCAGCTGGATTACCGACATATATAGGTGCTTCATCACGCATCATAGCCAAAATAGATTGTGGACCGCTTTTATAATCTACCCATTCAGCTTCAATCCCCAATTTTTTCCAAGTTTTAATCGCCATCAAATGATCTCTACTTCCAGTCCCAGGACCAATCCAATTTTGTTTGTGTTTTTTAGCATCTTGTACCACATCTAAAATTGTATTAAATCCTCTTTCTTTATTAGTAATTATAGCCTCCGGATCAGAGATCATTTTGGCTAAAAAGCTAAAATCTGAAATAGAAACATCGCTTTTATTCACAATTAACGTACTAAGAAATGATTTGGTAACCCCCAATAATGTATATCCATCAGCCTTTCTATCCACGACATATTGCATAGCAACTATTCCTTGAGTCCCCGGTCTATTCTCAACAACAAAAGGTTCTTTGCTGTATTCCCTTGCTATTTCAGCAACTTTTCTAGACATCAAATCTATTGCAGATCCAGGTTTAGAATGTACTACAATAGTCACAGGCTTATTGGGATAAGCTGCATCGCTATTCACATTAAAATACAGAACAC
>JALVAD010000479.1 GCA_027011385.1 Saprospiraceae bacterium
ATAAAACAAAAATAGATTTAATTAAAAATCATACTACTAAAGAAGATTTTAATGATATGAAAAAGCTTTCCTCGGTTATTAAAAATCTAAAGATTAACATAAGCGGGATAGCGGAAATTGATGAGGCAATATCTACTGTTGGTGGTATTAGTCTGAATGCAATTGACCAAAATATGAAGCTAAAAGCTCTACCATATCATTATGCGATTGGAGAAATGCTGGACTGGGATGCACCCACCGGAGGCTATTTACTGCAAGCATCTTTCAGTATGGGATATTCATTGGCATCTCATTTGAACCAAAAGTTTAGTTAGTGTTCAGTAGATTATCTTTTTATAACTTAATAAGTTTGAATACTTTTTTGAAATTATTATTCTTTATTTTGACAAAATAAATTCCTGAATTCAAATTAGGTAAATAAAACTTAGTCGTATTGTTGCCAGCCGGAATAGCAGAATTATACACAGTTTTACCTTCCAAATCGACAATTTGTATTGAGCCATTATCGTATTTTAATGGACTGTTTACAATGATAAAATTATCAAAAGGATTAGGTGATATCGCGACGGCATTTTCATTTTCAAATTCTACTTTTTCTACATTGGAATAACTAAAATTGCCATCCAAATCAACTTGCTTAAGTCTGTAATAGTTAATTCCAAACACTGGGTTGTAATCGGTGTATTTATAATCTTTTTGGGATTTACTGTCGATAGCGCCATCGATTTTTGTCAATTTTTCAAACTCAATTCCATCTGTTGATTTTTCAATCAAAAAATAATCATTATTTAGCTCTGTTGATGTTGACCATGAGAGCAAAACATTAGATTTTGATTTTTGTGCAGTAAAAGCTAATAACTCAATAGGCAAACCTTTGAAACTAAAACCGGAAGCGCCTCCGGCAGGATCATAGTAATCTATTGTGATAAATTTTGCAAAATTCCAATTATCGCATCCAAATTGACATATTTCATATCCATTTCCTTCCTTAATACCAACCCCGATGAACCCTTCTGTATTCCCATCACCCCAGTCATTGTTAAAATCGTGTAATACTGCATGCCTATGTCCCCATCCTGATCCTGCATCTTTATAGATAAATGCATAAATTCTTTCAGGAACGAAGTCAGCTAATGAACTACCACTAGTCACTCGGACACCTATATTTTCTGATTCCCATTGCCATTGAGATTGTAATGGAGGATCATGATTCATTCTGTCAAAGGGACTTGATCCATCAAGACTAGTGCTGCAGTCTGAACAAAGTTTATAACTACTATTTGAGCCAAGGCTTGGGTCTCCACCATGACTAAATACACCATTAGCGATTTGCCAATCAGAGTGATTTTGAGCAACCCCATCTAAGTTGCTTTCAACATCATACAATGGTAGTTTTCCTCTCGCGACTCTCTCTGAATTGTGAATATATAAAGCAGTAGATTCTTCATTCATACCTAACCAGCCAACATTTGGTTCAACCATATCACCTAGGCAATTTGCGCTTAACCCAAGATTTGATTCTTCCCATCTTCTGGCAGCATTATAATTTTCTTCAATAGTTTTACTATAGTCCCAATCCGGTCCATTACTGCTAGGATCACCACCAAAACATTGAGCAATTAGGCTTGAATCCGGAATTAAAATACCTAAAGCCACTATAAAAAACATTATATTTTTATTCATTTCAATGTGTTTTTTGATAACATAAATAATTATTGTCAAAACTGATTTTAATCTTATTTCACAAGATTATAAATT
>JALVAD010000480.1 GCA_027011385.1 Saprospiraceae bacterium
TTTCTTTATTTTTATTAAAACTAGATATATGCAATTAGACAAATTTTATAAAAGTGTTCTTGCAAATTTTGATAAGGCTGCAAGCAAGACAGATTTTCCTTCAGGGTTACTAGAACAAATCAAGGAACCTAATGCAATTTATGAAATGAGGTTTCCTGTAAAAATAGGTAATGAATATGAAGTGATTCACGCATTTAGAACTCAACACAGTCAACACAGGATGCCAACCAAAGGTGGTATCCGATACAGTCTGAATGTTAATGCGGATGAAGTGAAGGCATTGGCTGCATTGATGACATTTAAGTGTGCGATTGTAGATGTGCCTTTTGGAGGAGCTAAGGGTGGAATCAAGATAGATTCAAAAAAATACACTGAAAGCCAATTAGAAAAAATCACAAGAAGGTATACTGTAGAGTTGATAAAGAAAAACTTTATTGGTCCCGGAAAAGATGTACCTGCACCTGATTATGGTACAGGACCAAGAGAGATGGCATGGATTCTTGATACATATGAGATGTTTCACCACGGTGACATCGATGCTGGTGCTTGTGTCACCGGTAAACCGATTGAACAAGGTGGGGTTGCCGGTAGAACCGAGGCTACAGGAAGAGGCGTTTTTTATGGCTTGAGACAATTTTTTAGTCATCAAGAGGATGTGGGGAAACTGGGATTGACTACTGGATTAAAGGATAAAACTATGGTAATACAAGGGCTTGGAAATGTAGGATCATATGTCGGCACTATTTCTCAAGCTGAAGGAGGAGTGAAGATTGTAGGTATTTCGGAGTATGAAGGAACAATTTATAATAATGAAGGTATTGATATTTTTGAAGTGTTAAAATTTAGACAGGAGACCGGTTCTATTATGGGATTTCCAGGAGCTGAAGATATGGAAAACAGGGATGACTGGGTTGCTATTGACTGTGACATTTTGGTTCCCGCTGCATTGGAAGCACAAATTCACAATGAAAATGCAGCTAAAATAAAAGCTAAAGTTATAGCTGAGGCTGCCAATGGTCCAACAACTTCAGAAGCTGAGAAAATATTATTGGACAAAGGAGTGGTAATTATTCCTGATATGTATATCAATGCAGGTGGTGTAACTGTATCATATTTTGAGTGGTTAAAGAATTTATCGCATATGCATTTTGGTAGAATGGAGAAAAGATTTAACCAAGGTACGTATACAAAATTGGTAGAATTGGTTGAAAAAATGACAGGCAAGACTATTTCTGATACAGAAAAAGCTGTTTTGGTCAAAGGTGGTGATGAAATAGATCTTGTAAGATCCGGATTGGAAGAAACGATGATCAATTCTTATGAATCTATCAGAGCATTATACAACAGAAGAGACAATATCAAAGATTTGAGGACAGCCGCTTTTGTTTATGCTATAGAGGTGATAGCAAATGACTATCTAAAATTGGGTATTTTCCCATAGTGAAAGGAATATTTCATAAACGTATAGAATCCCACATCGCCCTATATGCTTTGTGGGATTTTTATTCTATTCTATTTCTTTTGAATTTGTATAAAACTTTCCCATACCCAGCCTGTGGTATCTGCGTATTTCACCTTACACCATCGACCTCTTTCCCCATTAAGATAGTAGTATTTTGTGTCAAAATACATGACATCCACATAACTGCTATCTGGGATTTTGGCTACAATAGATGAAGCTAGCTGAGGCTTATCTCTCATATTGAGAGTACCTGATTCAACATTCACCATAGCGCGTTTATGAGTTTTTAATTTTTCGTAATTTTTCAATTCAATTTTGAGGGAATCAATGATTTTATCTTTTCTATCCAGGCTGTCAATCAATGATTCTCTTGCGGGCAATAAAAATATACTATCCCCTTTTATTTTTTTTAAAACAAAGTCGGTGGTTTTATCAGGTACTTGCTCGAAAAATATAGACAATCCGATTAGTGATAAGCTCAACACTAGAAATATGGAGAGAAACCATATTATGATCTTATTCCTTATATTTCCTTTCCTTCTCATTTTTTTTCAGGCTGAAGATAATTTTTGTTAAAAAACTCTTTGTAATTATTTACTGTGCGCTCTTTGATTACTTCACGGTAATTCTTTTGAGAAATCGCATATATCTCATAGTTGTATTTACTACTGATATAGTCTCCAGATAATTTACTTACATCTTTGTAATATTTCATTGCTGCATTTGCGGAATCGAATTTCCTCAGCAAAATAACTTGATCTTTTCCTTTTGTGTCAAAGTAAATATTTGACATTCTGAGTCTGTCCAGTTTATAAAACTTTTTATTATAATTTGAAATTGATGTTTTGATAATCTTCAAATCATCATCATTAATATCATGCACCACAACTAGAATATAGTGCAATTTATCTTTTTGATAAGTGAATTTTTCCAAATCTTCTTCATAAATTAATTTATTAAATGTGTCTTTATCACCTTTGATAAATCTCAAAGTTTCTCTGGCATGAATAGCTTCTTTTGATTTTGGATATTTTTTTATAAATTGTTCCAAAGCCAAAATATATTTATCCTTCCCTTCTGTCTTACCTGTTATTTTTGCAGTCAAATAATCCAATTTAATCGAA
The DNA here is from genome assembly GCA_027011385.1 of Saprospiraceae bacterium. GTDB lineage: Bacteria > Bacteroidota > Bacteroidia > Chitinophagales > Saprospiraceae > JADJGA01. Next base: position 2,587 of record JALVAD010000480.1, read on the forward strand.
TATTTAGAGTCATCTTTAAAGCTTTTGTCAGCGTTATTTATTTTGGCTAATGCTTGCTCATAACTGCCATTTTTATATAGATCAAATATCTCTGTATAATATCTTTCTTTAGCATTTACAATATTCTTTTTTGAATTGATAAAGTCTGGATCTGTAAGTACTTTTGTATATGTACAATCAGGGAATGCATTGGACATTTTGGTTACAATGGTTTGTGCTTTGTCATATTGTCCCAAATCTTTGTATGAAAATTGCAGATAATACATAGACTTACATTTATCGTCAAAATCAGAGTATCTGTTTAATAATTGTTCTAAAATATCAGCAGATTTTTCATAGTTGCCCAATTTATCCCTAAACAAAATCCCTAGATTAAGCATTGCCGAGATAATTCTTGAATTTGCCATTTTCAATTGATCGGGAGTACGCGGTACTCCTCGTAATAAATTATTCATCTCTAAATCAGTAAGAGTGATTTCACTGTCATCTCCACTATCGCTATCATCTTCAAAACCACTATCAGATTTATTGGATCTACGCCAATTGTCTTCAAGTAAGATTGAACCCCATTTTGACCTAAATTCTTTTTTACCGGTTTCAATAGATGATTTGTTGTAGATAAAAAACGAGCTTTTTACTTTGTCCTTCTTACCTCCAAATCCACCCAACATATCAGCAGAGGCCATTGACGACTCAGCAAAAGCGCCTTTTCGTTTATTTATACCGGAGTTCCGCTCTTTTTCCTTTTTCTTTTGCTCCAATTGTTTTTTCTTAATGTCGATAGCCAATTTCATCTGTTCTTCTTTTGACAATTTGCTGATTCGGATTAAGCTATCCTGCAACTGGATTGTCTCAAGGTTTTTAGCAATATCTTTTAGGTTTTCTGCTAGTCCTTTTATTTCTTTATATCTCTCATCATTTTTATTTATTACCATTAGTGTACTATCGTAATAATTCTTTGAAGCGACATATTCTTGTTTTTCAAAATTGATACTTGCCAATCTATAATATACTTCAGCTTTAAGGGGCGGATTATTCTTATTGTGCGCTATGGATTTATTATAGTTTTGTATAGCTTCAGACACATTATTGTTTTTCATATTTATTTCCGCAAGAGTATAATAAATATTGTCTTTGTAATCATCGTATTTTTCTTCCTTGAGTAATTTTTTTATTTCTTTCTGTACATAATCCTCAGAATTACCGCTATTATTTTTAAGGACTTTTAGTTTTGCATTGAACTCAAGGTCATAATCCGGATGCAATTCACCAACTTTTTCAAACATCGCAAAAGCTTGTTGAGAATTATTTAGCTTTTCGTAAACTTGCCCTAAGATATAGGCAATTCTTGCTTTCTCCTTCTTCTTACTTGCATATTTCAATGCATCTTCAAGAGGAGAAATAGCTTCTTCATATTGTTTTTGCTTGAGATAATAATAAGCTCTGACTTTAGGATATTCTTTTTTGAGACTCTTATTTTGGTATTCTGTTTTCAGTCTTGTCAAGAGATAATAAGCGGACGCCCACTTTTCTCTTTCGATATAGGTCTTAGCCATCCAAAGCAGCCCTTCATTATAAGTTTCCCAATCTTTTTTTGTCCCTTTTCTGTGAAAAGTAGTACTTTTTACAATTCCGGATTTCTTTTCTTTTCCTTTTGCTTCCTCTTTTGCTTTTTTCTCTGCTGCTTTTTTATCATCTTCTTCTTTTTGCTTTCGAGTTCTTCTTTTTTTCTTCTTTTTCTTTTTATTCCTTTTTTTACGCTTTTTCTTAGTAATTTTTTTCTTCGATTTTTTTTCTTTTTTTATTTTATAATCGTTTTTTTTAAATGCCGGATTCATTTCATCCACAAAATATTCAAAAACATTTTGAGCTTTTTCAAAATCTTGCTTAACATATTGAGCTTTACCCATAAGAAGGTAGCTATCATCAACCCAATCTGCAACGCGATGAAGATTGATTACACGTCCTAGTTTCTCAATAACTTTATCCAAATCTTGTGATACTGATTTGGTATCCGGCACATCTCTATATGTATAAAGCGGTAGTATTTGATTGTAGTTATCTTTGTGAATATCGTCAAGTACGACTAGAGCATTTTGATATATTTCATTTGCATTGAAATAGCCATTATAATATGCTGTAGTGTTTTTATAAAACTTCCCAACTTTGGAAACTTCCCCTTTCTTTTTTGTAGTTTTACAAGAGTGAAATGAAGTGAATCCTATTAAAAATATGACGGCAATAATTATTCTCCTTAATGTCATAAATATATATAAGTTTTAGAGGCAAATCAAAGGTAATAAAAAAGTAAATCCAATAATTCACCAAATTAGTTTAAATATCGAATAATATAACACTATATTTGTAAAAATATTTTAAAATAAGGCTTATTAAATGACTTAATCAGAAAGTTGTTTGTTATTTATGCTTTGAACGCAATATTTTGGCAAAAAAAATATCTTATAAGGAGAGTTAGTTGAATTCAAATGGAGAAAAGAAAGAAGAAGAAACACAATGAAAACCTAAGGTTTGTAGTCATGAATGAAGATACTTTCAAAGAAAAGTATTCTTTTAGCCTTAATCTTAGGAATATTTATATCCTCTTGAGTTCCATAGTGGTCATTTTTTTTCTACTTATGTTTCTATTGATTTCTTATACTCCTATCAAACACTTAATCCCCGGATATGGAGACATTGAAAATAATACTTATATTCTGAAACTAAATCGGTATATTGACAATCTTGAAACTCAAATGAAAACTCAAGAGCAATACAATAAATCTCTTAGAAAAATCATTCTTGGCAATGATACTTCAGCTATGGTAAATAGTGAAGCCAAGGCGAAGATTGATCAAGAAATACCAGATACTAAGAATTTAAAAAAAAATCAGGTTATAAATATATCCAAAGAGAGATTTGATGGTCTGCAATTTATCACACCTCTTTCTGGTAAAATAAATAAAATGATAGAAGTCAAAAGTGGTCATTATGGGGTGGATATTGCTGGAGTGAAAGATTCGCCTATCAAAGCAGCTATGCGGGGAGTTGTGATTTTTTCGGATTGGAGTACTGAGACAGGTAATACTATTATTATCCAACATCCCAATGGTATGATATCGGTTTACAAACACAATTCATCCCTTTTTAAAGAAATAGGTGATTTTGTTGAAGGAGGAGAGGTTATTGGTGTAATTGGTAATACAGGAACACTTACAGACGGTCCTCATCTTCACTTTGAATTATGGAAAAACGGCTTGCCTTTAGATCCATTGGACTTTATTGATATACAAGATAAATAGGATATCTTATTGTTCAACCAATTTATTAATTTTTTCATTAAGTTCATCTAATTCTTCCATGTCATTTTCTATTTCGTTCAGATCATTTTTAAAATAATAATACCAAAAGATTCCCCCTAATAATACTGAAATAACAAAAGTGACTATAAGTGATTTTGTGCTACTCTCTCCTCTAAAAATATATATGAGAATAAAAGTCATAAGCGGAAAGAAAATAATATAAAAGTTGCGTACGAGCTTTATTCTAATTGCAGTCACTTTTATACCTTCAGTTATATATTGTATTCTGGATTTTAAAAATTGTGGGTTTTCCGGATCAATTTTATCCGCTTTTGGAGATTTTATATTTTCTCTCAGCGCAGCTTTTATCGAATAAATAAAATATATAAAATATGCTAATAATAAAATCAAAAAGACCACTCCAAAGCCATATCCAAATTTAATAGTATGTACAAGAAAGCTAATCATAGCAGTAAAAAACAACATATAAAATATGGTTTTGTAAATGAATGAAGATTTATTGGTTTTTATATCTTCAAAAATATTCTCTGCATCAATATGGAGATCACGAAGTCTAAAACTTAAGTTTTTCATAGCTA
>JALVAD010000481.1 GCA_027011385.1 Saprospiraceae bacterium
ACTTCTTTTTTCTATGTGAAATATTTCTTCCTGGGTATTTAAAACAAAAAGAGGAGATTCATTAAAAAAATGCTCTCCTCTTATCAATAATTTTTAAATAATTCTTAAAAACTGTATCTATATCCTATATTAAATCTATGGTACAAAACGCTTAAGTCTTGTACTTTAGGGTTATAATTCAACTCTTTTGGTGTTTTAGCATTCATATTGAAAGAATAAGACAAATTGAATCCACTAACAACAAATCCCAACTCCAAATGAGCCCCTAATCCACCTCTTTTCTTTCCTTTGATCAAATCTCCGTTTACTGTTACATCAGGAGTTCCTGACTGGCTAAAACCAAGACCCAATCCGGCATATGGTTTAAAATTCCCCGTCATAAAAGTGTACCATGCTTTTGCATAATAGGAAGGCAAAGAATAAACATTTAATCCCAAAAGACCTGAATTCAATGAAGTATCAATCGCAACTGTTGCAGTTTTTGTGTATCCTAAACCCACAGCAAAATTGTCGTTCAATGAATAACCTATTTCCCCGGTATAAGTTAAACCTCCTTTTGCATAATCAGAAAAATCGCCAATGGGTTTTGCATATCCAATTGTACCTCCAACAAATAATTTTTCCAAATCAAATTGCGCATTTGCAGTGCTAAAAAATGTAATAAACATTATTACAGCAAAAATTAATTTTTTCATAAGTAAAAGTTTTAGTTTTAAAATAATTTGCAATGATATAATTATTTTTTTTAATATCATATATATATAATCATTTTTAACATTTATAAAACAATTACATGGTTATATTATCCCAATATCCAAACTTATCTTAATCCTTTTATAACAATCATCCCGTATAATCATCACGCTAGTTTTAATCTTCTTCATCAAATATCTCTTCTTCCTCTTGAGTATTGTCTTGAGTTTTGAGTTTTTCATATACTTCGCAATCCAATTCGATATCGATTTTCTCCTCAGGCTTTAAAAATTGAACATTGGGGTTATAATCTATATTTGGTGTTTTTTCAAGCCCTTGCATAAACTTTTCAAATATTGGTCTTGCCATATACCCTCCTTGACCAAATCTGATACTTCTGAACTTTATCCATTGGTCATCGCCACCAACCCAGGTACCTACAACTAAATCCGGGCTTATTCCCATAAACCAACCATCGCGATAATCATTGGTAGTACCGGTTTTACCGCCTATTGGAGTTTTTATTTTTGGCTGAATTATACTTCCGGCATTTCTCAACATGGTTACCATCACATAGTTATGATTGGTAGCCAATGCTCTTTTTTGCTCTGAAATATTATTGTAAATAACTTTACCGTCTTTGTCTTCTATTCTTGTCACAAATATAGGTTTGTTATAAATCCCATCATTTGAAAAAACAGAATAAGCACCTGTCATTTGCATTACTGATAAATCTGCTGCTCCTAAACAAATTGTGGGATAGGGAGGAATATCATCCCCGTTTATACCCATATTTACAACCAATTCTTTGACTACATCAACATTTCCCAAGAGCTTCATCAGATATACTGAAACTGAATTTTTAGACTTTTTCAAACCTTGGTACAGGGTCAATTCCTGATTTGAAAATTTCTCTGCATTACCCGGTGCCCAAGATTTGGACAATTTAAAATTGCCTTCTCCGGGATGAATAACATATTGTTGGTCTTTTACCTTCATACAAGGAGATATGCCTTTTTCAGAAATAGCTGTTGCATAAATAAACGGTTTAAATGTCGAACCTACTTGTCTTTTTGTATTAATATGGTCAAATTTGAAATACTTAAAATTGACTCCTCCAACCCATGATTTGATATATCCGGAGTGAGGGTCTATCGCCAACATACCTGTTTGTAAAATACTTTTGTGGTACTTTATCGAATCCAATGGTGTCATGACCACTTCTTTTTCTCCTGTAGGAGTATAAGCGAAAACCTTCATTTTTGTCTTTTTGTTAAAGGATTTTCGCACTGCGATGTTTAATTCTTTTTGCTTAGCTTTTAATGTTTTCCAAAACTTGCTTTTAAGTATTTTTTTATAAGTCTCAATTTGCTCGTTTTTGACAAAATGCAATTTTTTTAATCCTTTAAGATAGTTTTTATCCTTTTCCTGGTTTAGCATTCGCTGGATATCGGTATCGAGCAGTCTGGCATTTGGAAACTGTTGTTTTATCGAATCGATAATTGGGCTCAATATTCTATCCCTTAATTCTCTAAATCTTTCTGACTCCTTAATATAACGATTAATCGCCTTTTTTCTGGATTTCAATTGTTTTTTATTTGCTCCATATACCCAAGGATCTTTACCTTTCCATACCCTGTCAAAATCTTTTTGCAGTGATTTCATTCTTTCAAAAACCGCTTTTTCAGCAATTTTCTGATAATCCAAATCAATCGTTGTATAAATCTTCAATCCATCCAAATAGATATTGTATTTAGTTCCATCCGGCTTTCTATATTTATCTTTATTCAGAATTTCCTTAACCCATTTAGCCAATTCCGCTTTAAAATAAGGTGCATGCCCCTTGTAGTAAGCTGCTTCTTTAAAATGAGAAGAATCCAATTTTTTTTGCTTTAATTTCTCACATTGTTCACTGGTAAGATAGCCATATTTTTTCATTTGATTCAAAACGACATTCCTTCTCTGCTTTGACTTATCCGGATGCCTTTTGGGATTGTACTTCCTCGGCCATTTCAGCATTGCTATCAATGTAGCTGCTTCATCAATTGTCAAATCTTTTTGCGATTTGCCGAAATAAGTTTTTGCTGCGGATTGAATCCCGTATGAATTGTACAAAAAATCAAATTTATTGAGATACATAGCCAAAATTTCTTCTTTGGTATATCTCTTTTCAAGTTCAATAGCAATAAGCCATTCTTGAATTTTTTGCCATAATCTGGTAATGATATTATTGGCTCTATCTGTAAAAAACAACTTTGCCAATTGCTGTGAAATTGTGCTAGCACCTCCTTTTTTTCCCAAATAAAAAAATGCTCTGAGTGTCCCCCTGAAATCAATACCACTATGACTGTAAAATCTGGCATCCTCTGTCGATATAAGTGCATTTACCAAAGCGGGATTGAGCTCTTCAAAAGTTATCCAATCCCGGTTATAACGGTAATATTTGCCTAACTCCCTGTTTTTAGAATCATAAATAATGGTAGAAAACTCGTATTTTGGATTTTCCAATTCACTGATATCGGGCAATTTGGAATACTTTACTATTGTGAATATAGCAGCTACTACGATGAGTGCTGAGATAGCCAAAGCCCACATCCAAAATATAAACTTTCTATTGGGATTAGTTTTTTTTGTCTTTCTTTTAGTAGCCATATATATTTAGTCAAGATTTGAATAAAGAAGTTGTACTCCAAGCTTGTGGTTTATTATTAAAAAGGACTTTTGTCTTTGACCAAGTTTGTTGGAATAACTCTGAACTTCTATATTTCTCTAAATTTGTTTGTTCCTTCCATCTACTAATGGTAAAAAATATATTTTTATTGTCTTTATCTCTAACTAATTCAAGGTATTCACAACCTTCAAATCCTGCAATAAGATCTTTAGAGCTATTAAAAATACCCATGAATTCTTCAACTTTATCAGGTAAAAATGACATTTTAACTATTCTGGTAATCATTATTCTAGCTTTCTTCTAAACATTAAATAATCAAATTAAAAACAAGGGTATTTATTATTGGCTGATAGATTTAAATAGAATAACTAAAGTCATAATGGTTGAAATTTGAGCAACAGAGTTATTTATGATTTTATTCCAGTCGATATCTTTTTCACCTTTTTCTCCCTTTTTCTTCTTCTTTTTATAATTAACTTTTATAATTGATCCCTTTCTTACTTTTGGATATACTTTAAATAAACCATAATTATATGTTTTAGCAATTTCCCCATTTGGGTGTTCTACAATTATATTTTTCCTGCTTCCTTCATCGCTTACCCCTCCCGCATAATTATTGATATAAAACATTGCTCTTTTCCCCTTGTGAAACGGAACATTAATTCCTGTTTTATTATAAGCAACTTTATCTTTGTATTTTTCAAAAGCTTTAGTTGCTCCCTGAATTGTCACAAAATCCCGTTGTTTCGGTACATCTATTATATCTCCATTTTTAAGAATATAATTAAATTTTGAGTACTTATTTTTTAAAGCCTCTTTAAGATTTAATACTATATATCCAATTTTACTTTCATTCCGGTAAATAGTTGCCCCTTCTGCAAATGCTTCTTCGCTAAGTCCACCTGCCCTCTTTATCAAATCGGAAATTTTTTCATTATTTGAAATCAAAGTATATTCCCCCGGATATTTTACTTCTCCGTTAAGAGTTACCATCTTTTGCATTTCAAAATCAGGCACATTTCTTACCATTACAATATCATAAGGCTCTAATATAAATGAAGATTTGTCATCAACAAAACTTTTATTTCTATCTATGTTAATCTTAGCAACGGTAACTTCTGTAGGCTTGTTGTTTTTGATAATTATTCTGGAAATTTCAATATTATTTGTAGCCGCTTCAATCCTGAATCCTCCTGCCAAAACCAATAAATCATTTAATGTCATACCTGTTCCGTATTGAAAAGTATCAGGATTATTGACTGCTCCATTGATGATTACAAAAGTTTTTTGATTAAATCCGTTTTCTGTCAATACTTCAAGTCTATCAAAAGGCTTTAATTTGATATTATCACCTAATTCAGGATTGTCAAATACCTTTTGCAAATCTATTTTAATATATTGTTTTTCAAAAGGTCTCATAGGATCTTGCCTGTGCAAAACAGCCAAATTTGAAGCATTTCGAGCCAATCCTCCGGCTAATTTGATCGCATCTGTTACTTTTATAGACTCTACTGATCCATAAGTATATTTTTTAGCATCTCTGACGGCTCCTTCAATTGTAATGTACATTTTGTCAGAATACCGGGCTTTTGACCAAATCGTAATCAAATCTTTATTTTCCAGATCAAAATCAATATTTTTGTTTCCAATATTCTTTAACACTTTATCAATATTAAGACTGATATACCTTTTGGTTCCATCATTATTGAATCTTGTTAACATTGCAAAGTCTGTTTTGGCATCCTTCTTCAACCCTGCTTTTTGAAGGATATCTGAGATTTTCAGATTGTCTTTCATCTCATATTTTCCCGGATTAAAAACGCGTCCTTTTATTTCAATAAAATTCTCATACTCGGTAGTTATTTTATTGACAAATATACTGTCTCCGTCTTTTAAACTGAAATCTCTTAACCTACCATTATCGTTGAAGAGATCGATTTCGATAAATTTCCTTTGTTTATCAACATATCTTACCAATTGGATTTTGTTTTTGATAGCATCTTTATTGAAGCCACCGGCATAATTAATCAATTCCTTCAGCCCTTCTTTATCCAATAATTCAAAAGTTAAATTTCGCTTTACAGCTCCGGTAATTGAAACAAGTTTGTTTGCTACCGGAACGTGGATAATATCATTATCTCCCAAAAAGAACCCTTCCTTATACTCGGGACTATCAAGATACTTATACAAATCAAAAACACTATTTTCTCCGGTCGGTTTAATCAATTTTATATACCTTACAGAAGCTATGTCCGTCACTCCTTTTGCATAACCAATACCCTCAAATACAGTATTGGTTGCATCGGTACTATAAGCACCGGGCTTATTGACTTCTCCATATACTGAAATATTGATATGTCTGGAAGATTTCAATGAAATATCATAGTCTCCTGATCTAAAAACCAAATAATTTGATAAGATTTTAATGATTTTTTTCTTTGCTTTATCCAATGTTAATCCCTTTAAAAATATTCGTTTTTTTATCCCGGGAGTCTCTATTTTGATATAACCGTCACGATCTATTTTATATATCTTATCAAATTGAGAATTTGACCATACAGAAATGGAAATCTTATCACCAAAACCCAAAATGTAATTTTCGCTAATCCCTATAGAACTTTTCTCATCTGAAATAAAATTATTCAATATACCATGACCATAAATTTTCAGCTCTTTTACCTCAATTACAGTGTCTTGATCCTCCTCTTGTTGTGTTTTTTCCTCTATTTTCAAGGTATCATTTTGCATTTTTTCTTCTGCAACTTCTTCTTGTTTTATTTCTGCATCCGCTTTTTTCTTCTCTTGTAATTCTTGTATTATTCTCTGTATTTCTATCAATTGTTCAGGAGTTGCATTTTCTATATTTTCCGGATCAATACCATTTTCCATGAGAGCTTTGCTGACTTCTTCCTCAGTAAGTCCCCTTTTTTCTAATTCCGCCTTTACTTCTTCTTCATTTGTAGGTATATTCTGTGCATAAACAGAATTTCCTGCAAAGAACACTATTGCAAAAACCGTTAGAAATAAAATATATTTATTCATTCTTTTATCTTTTAATTTTAACAAACTCACCTAGAGCGTAACTGCAAAAGTAATAATTTTTGATTAGATATTATAG
>JALVAD010000482.1 GCA_027011385.1 Saprospiraceae bacterium
ATGATAAAGAAAAAGCTAAATCAAAAATAATTAATCTTGATTTTAAAATCAATAATTTTACATCCAAATATGATAATATTAATAAAACTCTAAATATTGTTGGGATAAAAAGCAAACAATATAGCGAAAAGAGTAATGGTTACTTCATATTTAGAATGGATGACAATCTCACTCAATTCAAAAAAATAGAAAAAAAATACAGCTTAGGTCTATTGAAAGATTTTTATAGATTAAGAAATAAAAAAATCAGAAATCATATAAATAATATTCATATTAAAGATATTCTTTTTAGAAATGACGGGGGAATGATTATTGTTTTTGAGCTAAAGGAATTAATATCAAGACAAAATAATGATATCCATCTTAGGACTCGGGGTTTTAGAAGTAATATTGATTATATTTTTGGGGAACTTGGCATAATCTCTCTTCACGAAGACGGCGAAGTATTTTGGCATAAAATCATACCTAAACATCAATTTTCTTCAAATGATTTTGGTATTTATTCATCTGTTTTTATTTTCAAAACGCCATCATTACTCAAGATTATTTTCAATGATGAAATCAGAGATAAGAATCAGATAATGATGTATACCATCAATCCATTAGGTAAGAGCAACCGCATGTCGCTATTTTCAACAGAATTGTATAATCTGAATTTAGCATTTAAAAAATCTTTGCAAATATCGAATAATAAATTAATAGTCCCCAGCTATCGAAATGAAAAATTGAGATTGGTGATGATTGAGTTTTAATTTTTAGATATTCTACCACTTACACCAATAATAACATTTCTTCCTGAAGCGCTTACTCCGGAAGAAAAGCTTCTATAATGAAAATCCAAGATATTTTCGATAGCAAAATTGAGTTTTAACCGTTCTCTTACTTTAAAATTTACATAAATATTATGAGTAGACCAAGCATATGTCCCATCAATAGTAGCATTTTCGGGATTGTCAACAGAACCTCCATATTGATCAATAGCTTTGGTCGCATTAAAAACATAAATATACTTTGCGGTTAAATTATTTGATTTATACCCAATTTTGATATTTCCAAATAAAGGGGGAATATGAGCAGCCGGATCTTTAACAATACCATTCTCTAATATATCTCCCTTTGTATATACCATATTGCCCGATAAATTGATATTCCCTATTTCAGCGTTAATCCCGATTGATAATCCATAAACTTTTTCTTTTTCTGCGTTTTGATTTGCAATTACCCTTAATGTATCGCTACCGTCTAAATAGAAAGAAGCCCCATCAGGTAAAGTATAGCTATTTCTGATTATAGCATCATTGAGAATTGTATAGAACCCCGTTGCACTAATATTCCCACTAATTTTTTTGAAGCCAAATCCTTTTTTTATAGATAATTCCAAGTTATTTGATCTTTCAGTTTTCAAATTGAGGTTTGGGACTAATATTTCCCCCTTTTTAACTCTTATTTTACCTAGATCATCAATATTTGGATTTCTAAAAGCAGTAGAAATGTTTCCTGATATTTTCCATTTCATAGGAAAACTGTACTTAGCTCCAAGTGAAAATGCATAGCTGAGATTATTGTTTGTTATCCCATTTAGGAAACTGTCATCCCATTTTATAATCCCTATATTTTTATATTTCACATTAATGTGATTTGTTTCGATTCTTGTCCCTATATTAATTTGATATGGATAATCTCTTTCTCCAAAAACATATTGAAAATAACCACCCAATCTATAATTATTTGCTTTATCTGAAGGGTATCTGGACAATACATCATACCTTCTTTCATTCGTAAATAGATTCTGTCTATATGCTTTTGAATCTAATACATTTCCTTGAAAATCTATCCCGTATACAAATTCGTTATTTTTATTATTAAGGTATTTTTTAAAATCATTAGAAAAAGAGAAAACCAATAGGTTTTCGAGATTAAAAATTCTCCAATCATTACTAAATTTTCTTTGTATTCTACCCTCATGTATTTTTTGTATCGCAGCTATTAATACTGCATTGTCATAAAATATATTTTCTTTTGACAAATCTAATCTTAAAGAGCTTAAAAATCTAGCTTGAGGACCATAATACCATTCTGCATACTTGAATTTACCTCCTTTCTTCTCTGTTAAAAAATCATATCTTGGTATATTGCTCGAAGTCGAATATTGAATATTAAGAGATAATTTCGTAAAATCACTAAACTGATAAATAGATTTGCTCAAGATGTTAATTTGGGAATAAGCTGTACCTATTTGAATATTATAATCAGGGTTTTTAAAGACAGAATCAATATTATTAATCCTATTTACATAGAATATTCTTTTACCAAATCCCGGATATTTTGAGGGTCTTTTATCACCTGCTCTGAGATCAGAATAATTTGAGTTAGACAGAACAAGTAGTGAAGCAAATTTAGACAGTCCAAAATTTACACCGATAAACCCGGTCTTTTCATGTGCAGCAGAGGAATATCTGAATTTGTAATCAGAGAATTTCGTATCAAACACCGGATCTTTTGTTTTAAAATGAATGACACCTCCTATTGCATCACTACCGTAAGTCAGAGAGCCCGGACCGAAAATTACTTCCATCCTTTTAAGTGAAAAATTATCTATTGTAATGGAATTTTGTAAATGACCGGATCTGTAAATAGCATTATTCATTCTAACACCATCTAAAACCATTAAAACTCTATTGGCTTCAAAACCACGTAAGACGGGACTGCCACCTCCAAATTGCGATTTTTGAACAAAAATATTACCAGACATAGCCAATGCATCAGCAGTACTTTGGGAATTGAATAATTGAATTTCTTTTTGACTTATGATATCCGTTTCGGGAATAATATCTTCCAAGTATTGTTCATTCCTTCCAATGATTATCACCTTGTCCAGTTCTAAAAAATCATTTTCTAAAATAACTGTTTTATTATTTTTTAGTATATGAGAAAACTTCATTATTTTAGTTTTATATCCGATAGCTGCAAAAGTCAAATACTGAGAACTTGAAATATCTTTAATACCCACTTCACCGTTTCTATTACTTAATCCGATTAAATTACTTTTGTCTATATAAACAGAAACACCTTCAATTGGAGTTCTAGCCTCATCAATTATCTTAATGGTTTGTGCAGTTGTGACAATAGGTAATAGCACAATAAAGGTCAGTACAAATCTAAACTTTGGGCAAAATAATTCTAAAAGTAGTTCCTTCATTGACTTTTGATTTGTGAACAAATATTTTCCCCTTATGGTAATCTTTGATAATTCTTTTGGCAAGGGATAAACCTAGACCCCAACCTCGTTTTTTCGTAGAATACCCCGGTTGAAATACAGTTTTCAAGCTCGATTGAGGGATTCCTTTACCGGTATCTCTTAAATCGATAACTATTTTATCAGCTTCACTTTTTGTTTCAACATGTATTTCTCCTTTGTCTTCCATAGCATCAAGAGCATTGCGAAGCAAATTCTCAATTACCCAAGAAAACAGATGAGCATTGATCTTTGCTTCTAAAACTTCATCTTTATCAAAATCAAAATAATAATTTATGTTTTTGGGAGATCGCTTTTTTAAATATTCAATACTACTTTTTATTATTTCATTTACATTCATAGTTTCAAGCACAGGAGTTGAGCCTATCTTTGAAAAACGGTTCGCAATTAATTCCAACTTCTTCAAATCTTTCTCCAGTTCATTTATAGCTTCCATTTGAATATCCGTTGGTTCTGTAACTGTCTTAAGATACTCTGTCCAGCCCATTATACCACTAATTGGCGTTCCCAATTGATGAGCTGTCTCCTTGGACATTCCCACCCAAACACGGTTTTGTTCCGCTCTCCGTACTGAACTAAATATCATATATCCAAACAATATAAAAATACTTATTAGCAGACCTTGCACCAAAGGAAACCAAGTGATAAGAGTATATAACTGTGATTGCTTATAATATATTCGAGGATATCTGGGCATATCACCCTGAAATGACTCATCATCTGACGTGGGGACTATCGGAGGAATTCCTGATTTTTGAATCTCTTGTATTTGTTGTTGTAAAAATTCTTGATTATCATCTTTGTCATCACCCCAATTTTTTCCCTCCAGCGTATCTGTCCCATCATCGATTATCAAAGGGTTTTTAATACTCGTCAAAATTGTCAGTTCAAGATTTACATCTTTTTGGTTGACAGAATCTGTCAATGTACTATTCAGGCTATTGAGGGCAAGTGTATAGTATTTTATATCACTTTTTTCTTTTTCCGCTAGTCTTTTTGATAGATAATTAGTATAAACCATAGTAAAAATTATGATTATAAGACCTATAACCAAAAGCAAAATTTTTAACCAAGATTTTTGTTTATAAATATCCACAAATAGACTTTAACAATGATTTAGTTCAACAAAATTAATAATAAAACTCAATTGGTTTGAAAATCTTGTGCTTATTTATCAATAATCCCAATATACAGGCCAGTTCCTTCACCAACTTCAATAATCATAGTTTTATCAAAAAAGTCTTTCATCTCCTCAGAGAAAGTTCTTTTAAAATTGACAAAATCACTTCTTTCCAGCCATTCCAAAATTTTTATCGCGAATGGGGTATTCCCCTTGAAATCGTGAATAATTACATATTTTTTTGATACTCTTCTCATTTCTGCAAGTATTTGCTCTCTAATATCCCTTTTTGTACCGTGCAAAACAAAAGAAGAAGTCACAATATCAAAAGTATTATCTGCTATTCCTATTAGGTTTTTTGCATCATTTAATTCAAATTCAATTTCCGGATGATTCTTTTTCGCTTCTTTGAGCATTTTTTGAGAAAAATCTATTCCCGTTACTTTTCTAGCTCCATTTTTATAAAATTTTGAAGCCCAGGCGCCGGTACCTGTTCCGATATCCAGTACTATCTTCCCTTTGATATCAAATGCATCTATTAATTTGATAAAGGATTTGTCAAAACCTGATTCTACAACTTTATCCAATCGACCATAAACAGGCGCGATCAAATTAAATATAAATTGTGCTCTTTTTTCCGCATCGTTAGAAAAGTAGTGTTTTAGTCCCATATAAATAGTTTAATGATTACAACAAAATTTCTTTTTTTATGTTTATATTGCGAAAATAAATAATATAAGATGAGGAATTATATATATATAGTTGCTTTTGGTCTCGCATTGATAAGTTCTTGTACAGGAAATAAAAGTGTAGTAAGGTCGAAAGAACACTCAAGTCAAACAAGACATTTAGAAAATGTCCGGTTTTATGAGGGAGGAACATTGACGGAAATCATAGATAGAGCAAAAAAAGAAAATAAACTTGTATTCATCGATATTATGGCTGAATGGTGTGCTCCTTGTAAACTTATGGAGCAGGAGGTATATACTTATAAACCATTGTATACCAAAATGAACAAAAACTTCGTAAGCTATCAAGTGGATATTGAAAAAGGTATTGGACCAAATCTTTCTATTTTATACGACACCAAGACAGTCCCAACCCTTTTGTTTTTGGATACGAGGGGAAGAGTGCTTGCAAAAAATAAAGGAGCATTAGGAATTCAAGCTATGTTGGATCTTGTAGATCAAGTAGCTAATAAACAAAATTAATGTAAAGTTAATATTGCATATTGGCAAAATTTATAAAATGTATTAATTTTGCATAGATAAATTCTGCAATGAAAAAGAAAATACTAATTGTTGATGATGAGCCGGATATTTTGGATGTCTTGAAATACAATCTTGAAAAGGAAGGTTATGAGGTTGCTCAGGCAAAAAATGGAAACAAAGCAATATCAAAAGCCAATGACTTTAGACCTGATTTGATTCTTCTCGATATAATGATGCCAAAAAAAGATGGTTTTGAGGTTTGCCGGGAGCTAAGGAAAAAATCAAAATTTTCAGAAACTTATATTGTTTTTTTAACAGCAAAAAGCGATGAAATTTCTGAAATAGCCGGGTTTGAAGCGGGTGGAGATGATTTTGTAGTAAAGCCGATTAGACCCAGAAGTTTATTATCAAGAATCAAAAATATATTGAAAAAAGAAAGGGTGATTGAGAACAAAAAACCCGTTTTGGAATTTGGAAATCTACTCATTGATATACAAAAGCATAAAGTTTTTGTCGATAATAATGAGATTGATTTAACAAAAAAAGAATTTAATATTTTGCTTTTTCTTTCATCAAAACCAGATAGAGTCTTTTCCAGAGAAGAAATTTATTCCAAAGTATGGGAAAGTAACACATTGGTAGGAGAAAGAACTTTAGATGTACATATAAGAAAAATAAGGAAAAAATTGCAAAAGGAATATATCATAACTTTAAAAGGCGTAGGGTACTCATTTAGACCTTAAGGAAATCTATTATGAGCAATTATATCAGAACTTCAAAAGTAGTTTTATCTTTGACATTTGTAAATGTCCTGCTTTTCACTCTATTATATTTCTTATTAGGTTTAAGTCATTCATTTTTGTACTATTTTTTAATAACTATGGTTTTTATC
>JALVAD010000483.1 GCA_027011385.1 Saprospiraceae bacterium
AAAAATTAGTTTTACCTTTGCGCTCAAATCAAAACGAGACAGTATAGTAATATGCAAAAATCAATAAAATTCATCCTTATTTTCCTTGTTTTTGGAGTGTTTAATTTGTTTGCTCAACATGAAGAAGAGGAACACAAACCACAAGGAGATAAACACGAAGTGAGTAGCGAGACAGAGCATGGTGAGCATTCTGAGGCGTTTGATGTGAAAAACACAATTTTTCATCATATAGGAAACCAAAATGTATTTTCTATTGGTTCTTTTAGTTTTCCTTTACCCGTAATACTTTATTCAGGAGACCAAGGATGGTCTATTTTTTCTTCTGGCAAATTTGATATCGGTCACCACGGTGATGGACATAATGTTGTGGATGGATATGTCTTATCTGAAGGGTCTGTATATAGGATTGCAGATAAAAACTTTGATAGAGATGGGGAAAAGCATATAGAAAAAATTGAAAGAGGGCAAGAATTGGTTGATGGCAAGAAAAAAGAAGTACAATATGTTTATGTTGATGGGAAAAAATACAAATTGGATAGCAGGAGTACTTGGGATGGTGGAGCTCTAGGAGGGGGAATTACTTCCTTTTATGATTTTTCAATTAGCAAGAATGTTATTTTTATGATGCTGACAGCTGTATTACTATTCTTTTTATTTAGAAAAATAGCAAGAGATTACGTGAAGAATGAGGGTAGTGCCCCAAAAGGAGTCCAATCCTTTTTTGAACCGATGATTATTTTTGTTAGGGATGAAGTGGCTAAGCCATTTATAGGAAATAAATATCAAAAATATTTGCCTTACCTTTTGGCTATATTCTTTTTTATTCTAACATTGAATTTGTTAGGACAAATTCCTTTTATAGGCTCTGTAAATACCACTGGAAACCTTTCTATTACAATGGGGCTAGCGGTTATAGCCTTTTTTATAGTTAATATTAGTGGAAAGAAGGATTATTGGGAGCATGTTCTATGGATGCCCGGAGTACCATGGTGGGTAAAAGCTACTATTTTAACTCCTGTTGAATTTTTAGGACTTTTTATTAAACCTTTTACTCTTATGTTAAGGCTTTTTGCAAATATTACAGCAGGGCATATGGTTATTTTAGTATTTTTAGGATTGATATTTATTTTTGGAAAAAGTGGTGCAGATGTTGGAGGTTCTGTTGTAGGAACAGCGATGGCGGTACCATTGGTAATGTTCATGATGACATTGGAAATTATTGTTGCTTTCATTCAAGCATTTGTATTTACAATGCTAGTAGCTTCTTATATTGGAGCTGCCGTTGAAGAGCATCATTGATTATAAATTTTGTAATTTTTTTTTAAATTAATTAAATAAATTAGAATGGTAGGAACTATTACATCAGTAGGTATGGGATTAGCAGTAATTGGAGCTGGTCTTGGTATTGGTTGGATTGGAAGTAAAGCTATGGAAGCGATTGCTCGCCAGCCACAAGCTGTTGGAGATATTAGGTCTAATATGATTTTGATGGCTGCTCTTATTGAGGGAGTTGCATTGATTGCATTAGTATTGTCATTTATCTCTTAGAAAAGAAGAAAACGGGTAGTTCAAAACGAATGGTGGAGAATTACCCGGTTTTGTATTTATTTAATAATAAAATTAATTGAAACTATATGATTTTTTTATCTGATTTTAGTGTAATTCGACCTGAACCCGGTTTATTTTTCTGGTCAGTTGTTATATTTTTAGTCTTTTGGTTTATAATAGGAAAATTCGCATTCAAACCTATTGCAAATGCACTTCAAGAGAGAGAAAAAAGTATCCAGGATGCTTTGGATCAAGCAAAGCTGGCTCAGGAACAAATGGAAAAACTCAACAATGAAAATGAGAAATTATTACAGAGTGCTAGAAAGGAAAGAGGAAAAATTCTTGCTGAGGCAAAGGAAATGCATTCAAAAATCGTAGGGGAAGCCAAAGAACAAGCTAAGCTTGAAGCGAATAAAATTGTTTCTAAAGCTAAAGCAGAGATTGAGCATGAGAAAGAAGCTGCATTTGCTGATTTAAAGAACAAAGTCGGATCGATGGCCTTGGTTATAGCAGAAAAGGTTTTGGAAAAGAATCTTTCAAATGACACTTCTCAAGTGGAATATGCAAATTCATTGTTAAACAAGATGAATCTAAATTAAAATATGTCATTACATAAAATATACAGTAGATACGCTAAATCACTTATTGAAATAAGTCAAGAGCAAGGTGTACTTGATACTACTATAGAATCTGCAAAATTCTTTCTAGAAGTTAATAAAGTGAGAGATTTCAGAAACATGCTTAAGAATCCGGTATTCAAGTCAGAAATAAAACTAAATGTTTTTGAAGCTATATTTAAAGGGAAAGTGAATGAAATCTTTGAAAAATTCTTAACCCTGACTGTAAAGAAAAATCGAGAGATTTTGTTGCCGGAAATAATGGAAGAATTATTACTTCAGAATAAAAAGATGAAAAAGATTACTGATATCAGTTTAACTACTGCCGCTAAATTACCTGAAGATTTTATTGCGAAATTAAAAGAATCTTTGCAAAAAGCAGCAATTACAGCTGAGCATCTTGAAATTAATACAAAAATAGACAAAAGTATTATCGGTGGATTTATTATTCAAGTAGAAGACAACTTGATTGATAACAGTATAATTACAAAATTGAGAAATATAGAGAAAAATATTATTGATTATAAACATATAAGAGTAATTTAAACAAAATTAAATCATAAAACAATGATGAATATTAAACCGGATGAAATAACTGCTATTCTAAAGCAGCAAATTGCAGGAACAAAATCTGTAGCTGAATTAGAAGAAGTTGGAACAGTTCTTCAAGTTGGAGACGGAATTGCAAGAATTTATGGGCTTAATAATGTGCAAGCAGGAGAATTGGTAGAATTTGAAACAGGCACTCAAGCATTGGTTCTTAACCTAGAAGAAGATAATATTGGTGCTGTACTTTTGGGTCCTGGCGACCATATCGAAGAAGGCTCTTCCGTAAAAAGAACAGGTAAAATTGCCTCTATTGATGTAAGTGAAGAAATGGTGGGAAGAGTTATTAATCCACTTGGGCATCCTCTTGATGGAAAAGGAGCGATTGGAGGAAAGAAGTATGAAATGCCATTGGAAAGAAAAGCTCCCGGGGTAATCTACAGAAGACCTGTCTATGAACCTTTGCAAACCGGAATAAAAGCTATTGATGCTATGATTCCGATAGGTAGAGGACAGAGGGAATTAATTATTGGGGATAGACAAACAGGAAAAACAGCCATAGCTGTTGATACTATCATCAACCAAAAAGAGAATTACGATAAAGGCGAGCCTGTTTATTGCATATATGTTGCCGCTGGTCAAAAAGGATCTACTGTTGCTCAAATTCAAAAAGTTCTAGAAGAACACGGAGCCATGGCCTATACAATTATTGTATCTTCTACGGCTGCTGATCCAGCTCCACTTCAAGTGTATGCCCCATTTGCCGGAGCTGCGATAGGAGAATTTTTTAGAGATCAAGGAAAACATGCCTTAATTATTTATGATGATTTGTCAAAGCAAGCTATTGCTTACCGTGAAGTATCATTATTGCTAAGAAGACCTCCTGGACGTGAAGCTTATCCTGGTGATGTATTCTATCTTCACTCAAGACTTTTGGAAAGAGCATGTAAAGTGATTGAAAATGATGATGTGGCGAGGAATATGAATGATTTGCCTGATTCATTGAAAAATGCAACCGATGAAAATGGAGAACCATTTGTTAAAGGAGGAGGTTCACTAACTGCCTTGCCAATAATTGAGACCCAAGCAGCTGATGTTTCTGCATATATTCCTACTAATGTTATTTCGATAACAGACGGGCAGATATTCCTTGAATCAAACTTATTTAATGCCGGAATTAGGCCTGCTATCAATATTGGAGTTTCAGTATCAAGGGTAGGAGGATCTGCACAGGTTAAATCCATGAAAAAAGTCGCTGGAAGCTTGAAACTGGACATGGCACAATTTAGAGAATTGGAAGCATTTGCTAAATTTGGTTCTGATCTTGATGCGTCTACAATGAAAATTATTTCAAATGGATTAAGAAATGTTGAAATATTAAAACAGGGTCAATATGCTCCTGTTAGTGTTGGTAAAGAGGTTGCAATATTGTATGTTGGATCAAAAGGACTTTTATTGGATATTCCTGTAGAAAAAGTTAAAGCCTTTGAAGAGATGTTTCTAACGACTATGGAAAATAGTCATAAGGAGACTCTAAATGAATTAGCTGCAGGTAAAATTAATGACGAGTTATTGGGAGTAATTGAAACTGTTACCAAAGACCTAGTTGGTAATTTTAAATAGAAATATTGCTTATTAATAATAATAATTTTAAATTGTGAGTGGAAAATTAAAAGAAGTAAGAGAACGGATAAAATCCATTAGTTCAACGCAACAAATCACAAGTGCAATGAAGATGGTATCCGCTGCCAAGTTAAAAAAGGCACAGGATTCAATCGTTCAACTTCGCCCATATGCATTTAGGCTAAACCAAATGTTGAAAAATATTTTAGCTAATTTGGAAGGTGATGTAAATACTAAATTAGGAGTTGAGAGAGATGTTAAAAATGCAGTTTTAGTTGTCGTCACATCCAATAGAGGTTTATGCGGTGCATTTAATGCAAATATCATCAAAGTAGCGGAAAAATCATTAAAAAATGATTTTAAAGAACTTTATGATAATGGTAATCTGAGTATAATGTGCATAGGAAAAAAAGGATATGATTATTTTAAAAAGTATTATCCTAAAGCAAATTTCATCAGTGATTATGTAAATGCTTTTGAGGATTTATCTCACGATTCGATATCAAATATTTCAGATATTTTAATGAAAGAATTTGAGAAGGGGAAAATAGATGCAGCTAAAGTAGCTTTTGCACGTTTCAAAAATGCTGCTGTGCAATTTGCTGAGTTAGAACAATTCTTGCCTGTTCCCAAGGTTGATGTCGATGAAGATGATAAGGCAAAATATAAATCTAATTATATATTTGAACCTGATAAAAATGATTTACTAGAAACTTTAGTTCCTAATATTATGCATACAACATTCCAAAGATACTTACTCGATACCAATGCTTCAGAGCATGGTGCACGTATGACAGCTATGGAAAATGCTACAGAAAATGCAAAAGAGATGTTAGGAGAATTGAAACTAGAGTTCAATAAGGCAAGACAGGAAGCAATAACAAAAGAATTATTAGAAATAATCAGTGGAGCTACAGCACTAGAAGGATAGAAGTAGTTTCATCTTAAAATTAAAAAGCTATCTTGATTTTTCGAGATAGCTTTTTTTGTTTAACTTTGCTGTAAATAAGTGCTAAATGATTAATTACACTAAAACGAGCTTAAATAAAATAATCGAAGTCTTTAACGAATCAGGTTATATTGTGAGATTTGAGAAAGGTAATTTTAAGTCAGGGTATGCAATTGTTAAAAATAAAAAGATTATTGTAGTTAATAAATTTTTTGATTTGGAGGCCAGAATAAATACAATGCTGGAAATAATGGATATAATTCAAGTAGATTCTAGGATTCTCACTAATAAATCAAAATCTTTTCATAACAATCTTGTGAAATCGGGATTGGTAACTGGCATTGGTTTAATTAAAAATGAAGAAGAATGAAAATAATTTTTTTGGGTACTGGTCCATCTCTTGGTGTCCCTGTTCCTACCTGTCAATGCCACACCTGCACTTCCAAGGACAGTAAAGATAAAAGATTGAGAAGTTCTGTTTATATTGAGTATAAAGATAAGAGATTTGTCATTGATTGTGGTCCTGATTTTAGACAACAAGTTCTTGTAAATAATGTTGAGCATATAGACTTTATTCTATTGACTCATAAGCATAATGATCATGTCGGTGGAATGGATGATGTAAGACCTTTCAATTATATTCAGAAGGAGAATATGCCTATTTATGGGTGTAGAGAGACATTGAAAGATGTTAAAAATAGATTTTATTATTCATTTGAAAAAAGGCATTATCCAGGAGCACCAAAATTTGATTTATTGGAAGTTGAAAAGGGGAGAAGAGTAGATATGGGCGATATTAGCATTATGCCAATAGAAGTTTTGCATGGTACAATGCCAATACTCGGATATAGAATCGGAGATTTTACTTATATCACAGATGCAAAGTATATTGAGGCAGATCAAATTGAATTGGTTCTAGGGACAAAATACTTAGTTGTTAATTCACTATTATATAATAGAACACATAGTATTCATTTTAATCTGGAAGAGGCTTTGGATTTTATTGAATTGATTAATCCTGATAAAGCTTTTTTGACTCATATTAGTCATAAATTTCCTCCGATGAAAGAAATGAAAGGATTATTACCTAAAAATGTTCAATTGGCTTATGATGGCTTAGAATTTTCATTTTAACATTTATTATATTTACTCCAAAAGCATTACTATATCATCGGTGAGTATTTTACTAAATATATTACTTCAAATAAAATTTAAGTATGAAGAATAAACTAAAAAAATCATTAAAAACCGGAGAAATAATGATTTCAGATGGTGCTTGGGGAACGATGCTTCAAGAAAAAGGATTGGAGATGGGGGAGTGTCCTGAACTTTGGAATATCACACATAGAGAGGATGTTTTTAATGTTGCAAAAAATTATATACTTGCAGGTGCTCAAATGGTGGAAACTAATTCATTTGGGGGTAGTAGTATAAAACTTAGTAGCTTTGGGCTGGAGAAGAGAACTTATGAATTGAATAAAACCGCTGCTGAAATATCTAGAGAAGCGGCAGGTGCCGACAATTTTGTATTGGGTTCTGTAGGTCCAACGGGAAAGTTTTTAGTTACTGAAGAAGTAACCAAAGAAGGGCTTTATGAGTCTTTTTCAGAGCAAATTATCGCTTTGAGGGATGGAGGAGCAGATGCTATTTGTATTGAAACTTTCTATGATTTAGCTGAGGCAAAATGCGCTATTGATGCTGTAAAAAAGAATACTGATTTGGAGATAATTTGCACATTTACTTTTGATAAGCAAATTGATGGTAGCTACAAAACAATGATGGGTATCTCTCCGTCAGATATGGTTCGGTTTTTATCAGATAATAATGTTGATATAGTAGGTACTAATTGTGGAAATGGCTTTAGTGGGATGGTAGATATTGTCAGGGAAATCCGGAATGCAAATAGCGATATCCCGATAATCGTACAGGCAAATGCAGGATTGCCAGAGATTATTGATGGTAAAACAATTTATACTGAAACTCCTGATATCA
This sequence comes from Saprospiraceae bacterium, assembly GCA_027011385.1. Lineage (GTDB taxonomy): Bacteria > Bacteroidota > Bacteroidia > Chitinophagales > Saprospiraceae > JADJGA01. Next base: position 7,276 of record JALVAD010000483.1, read on the forward strand.
TTGCTTTAGAAATTCCAAAATTGGTCGATGCTGGAGCTAATTGTATTGGAGGTTGCTGTGGAACCACGCCAGCACATATTTCACGTATTGTTGAAGAACTAAGAAATATTTGATGTTTTTTACGCAATCGTTGGCATAAATTAATTTTGTGTTGTATATTCACCATTCTAAATGCTTTTTTATACCAAATTAACTTAAAGATGTCGTATAAATATTATAGAATTAGTTTTTCAAGATTGAGTTGAAAAATACTAGCATAGCCTAACTAAGGCGAGTATTTTTAGCGAAAATATCGGAAAATTAAAATGGAATATATGTGAAATTTAAAGTTGATTTGGTATTAACTATCAAAATTGGTATAAACTAGTTAATTAGTGATGAGATGAATAAGCTATTTTTAATATTGACATTTCTTTCAATTGGTATTATGTTAAATGCACAAGAATCAACTACAAAAATCAATCATCAAGGTAAAGAATTTACTCAACTTAAACACGCATGGACAGCCCAATGGATTACACATCCTTTTGAGTCAACATTGGATTATGGTGTGTTTTTGTTCAGACGTACGTTTAAACTTGATACAAAACCCAAAAAGTATATAATTTACGTCTCGGCAGATAACAAGTACAAACTATATGTTAATGGTATAGAAGTTAGCAGTGGACCAGCACGTGGAGATATCAATAATTGGAGATTTGAAACAGTAGATATCGCCCCATACTTGAAAACAGGAAAAAATGTAGTCGCAGCTCAAGTAGTCAATTTTGGAGAATTCCGGCACGGAGCGCAACAGACCTTTCAGACGGCTTTTATACTTCAAAGTGATGCTAATGTTAAACCGGTAATAAATACAGGAAAAAATACTCCCTGGAAAGTCATAAAAAACTATGCATATGACTTTATACCCTTTGTGAGTGATTCAGTTGGCGGATATTATGTTGCAGGCCCTGGTGATAAAATCGATGGAAATAAGTATCCTTGGGGCTGGAATCAGTTGGATTTTGATGATTCCAATTGGTTAGATCCTCGAAATGCTACAGTAGAGTTTGCTGTAGGAAGAGGCTTTTTATTCGGGAGCACATGGTATTTAGTCCCAAGAGAGATTCCTTTCATGAGGAATAGAAAGACCGAATTCAAAGAAATCATAAGAGCGGATGGATTAGATAAAAACAAGCACGATATAAATAAAATTGTGATACCTGCTCATTCAAAAGTAAGTATTCTCTTGGATCATAAAACACATACAGTGGGATATCCTGAAATGATTTTGAGTAAAGGAAAAAATGCAAAAATTAAAATCACATATGCTGAAGCATTGTTTGAAAAAAAATCAAAAGAAAGAAAAGCTCACGGTGGATGGAAAAAATTAAATAGGAATAATTTTGACAATCAAGAAATAAGAGGATATTACGATATTTATACTGTTGATGGCGGTAATCAGAGAAAGTATTCTCCTATAGCTTTAAGAGTTTTTAGATTTGTTCAATTGGATATCGAGACTCAAAGTCAACCTTTGATTATTGATAAATACTTTAATGTTTTTTCAGCATATCCTTTTGAAGAAAAAGCGAGTTTTAATGCAAATAATGACTCACTTACCAAAATTTGGAATGTTGCTTGGAGAACATTACAAAATTCTTCTCAGGATGTATTCCTTGATCCATACTATGAACAATTGCAGTATATAGGAGATGCGCGAATCGAATCCTTGGTATCTATATATGTATCAGGAGATGATAGGCTGATGAGAAAAGCTATTAAATCATTTGATAATTCCAGGATGCCAAATGGTTTAACACAAAGTCGTTTTCCCTCGTATATTGTTCAGATTATACCTACCTACTCATTGCTTTGGGTAGATATGATACATGATTATTTTATGTACAGAGACGATACTGAATTTTTAAGACAATTTTTACCCGGAATCAGGACTGTTTTAAGTTGGTTTAAGGATAAAATAGATGATACAGGAATGCCGGCAAATCTTGAATGGTGGAATTTTACTGATTGGACATCAGGATTTGAAAATGGTATTCCACCGGGAGCAGATGACGGTCATTCTGCCAATGTTTCTCTGCAATATGTTTATGCTTTGCAAAATGCAGCAGAGTTATTTGATTATTTTGGTTTGAAAGATCAAGCTGGAGAATACAGAGAATTAGCAACCGGAGTCCAAAAATCAGTTATCAAATACTGTTATGCTGATAAAGAAAAGATGATTGCAGAAAAACCTGAAAAAGATGTTTTCTCTCAACATACCAATATTTTTGCCATATTAACAAATACGATAGATAATAAGCAGCAAGAAAAACTGATGGAGAGAATATTAGAAAAAAAGAGTTTGATACAAACTTCTATTTATTTCAAATTTTATTTATTCAGAGCAATGCAGAAGACAGGGATGGCAAATCTATATCTCAAAATGCTTGACCCTTGGCAAAACATGATAGATTTGGGTATGACAACATTTGGAGAAACAGATAAGAATCCGAGATCAGATTGCCATGCATGGAGTTCAACCCCTTGTTTTGAATTTTTGCATACGGTTGCAGGTATTTATCCCGGAGAACCGGGTTTTAAGACAGTAGTTTTTGAACCCAATCCTGGCGATTTGACAGAATTCAATGGAAAATTTCCTCATCCTAAGGGTATGATTGACTATGATTATAGTTTTAATAAAAATGGAGTGGTCGATGCAATAATCACATTACCAAAAGGGGTAAAAGGGATTTTTAAATGGAAAGGAATAGAGAAAAAAATGACTGAGGGTAAACAAAATATTGTAATAAAATAACGATAGTAGTTAAAATGAGAACACAGGAATCAATCTCAGTAAAGTATTTTTTGAGTTAAAAGAAGTCTTCAATTATGAGCATAAATAGACACAATTTTACCTTAACTCTTTGGGAAAAAAATATACCCAACTATATCGATATTGGAGATAAAAACACTGAAATATTTAGAGATAGTCTCGAAATATATACGACTATTGATAAGCCGGAAATAACGGTTTTTCTACCGTCAAAAAAGAACTCGACAGGACAAGCTGTCTTGATTATCCCCGGTGGCGGGTACGAAGTTGTTGTTCATGGAAGGGAAGGATATGATGTAGCGAAATGGCTAAACTCATTCGGTATTGCTGGGATAGTTTTGAAATACAGATTGCCTCATTCCAAGAGCAATATCATTGGACACAGGTCACCCCTGATAGATGCTATACGTGCATTAAGAACTATTAGGTTTTACGCAAAAAAATGGGGTATTGATGAAGATAACATTGGTGTTATGGGCTTTTCTGCCGGTGGACATATATCAGCAATGCTTGGGACTCATTTTGATGAATTGATTTATGATACAAATGATGCAATTGATAATTTAAGCGCAAGACCTGATTTTATGATTTTAATATATCCTGTAATTACTATGATTGAAGATTTTACTCATTCCGGCTCAAAATTTTTTTTACTGGGACAAAATCCGGGCGATCAATTGACAAACTATTATTCTTGCGAAAAGAATATTACTGAAAAAACACCCTCAACTTTTATAGTTCATTCTACTGATGACAAAGTAGTATCGATTGAGAATAGCATCGCATTCTATAAAGAATTAATCAAAAATAAAATCGATGCAGAAATGCATATTTTCAATCATGGGGAACACGGATTTTCTTTGGCAAATGGAGCGGGGAGAATAGAATCGTGGAAATCTCTTTGTATAGAATGGTTAAGAAATTGTAAAAAACAGAAATAAAAGGAATGAAAATGCTAAAGAGGTGTTTATTTATTATATAGTGTTTGTGCGAATGGTTCCCGGAAAACGAAAAGATAATGTTATTGGTAAGTCCTTTTGGATAAGTATGAGATACAAAAATTGAAATATATAATGATGAGAAAGATATTGGTTTTAATAGTAGTATTTATAATTATATCAAATATAGAGCTACTATCGCAAAAATATGTTGCCTTGACATTTGATGATGCTCCCGATTCATCATATACTGATAAATTGCTTGATATTCTTAAGTCCGAGAATATTAAAGCTACATTTTTCCTTATAGGTGATAAAATGAAAAAACACCCTGAGATTGTAAAAAGAATTGATGATGAAGGGCATTTAATCGGTAATCACAGCAAAACCCATTCTCATTTTACTGATTTTAAAGATACTCTGACCGTATTAAATGAGGTGGAATTTGTAGATTCAGTTTTGTATGCAACAGTTGGAAAAAGAACAAAGTATTTTCGTCCTCCGTATGGTGCTTTGACGAGCGAACAAAAGACATTGCTCAAAAGACACGGATATGAAATAGCGCTTTGGACACTTTCTCCAAGGGATTGGAATGTATTCAAAGTCACGGCAAATGATATTTTGGATACGGTCAAAACATATATTCACAATAATGCGGTAATATTGATGCATTCCAAAGATGCTTCCGGTCGTCTTGAGGATTATCCTTATAGAAACAATACAATTGAAGCATTACCTGAGGTAATAAAATTTTTGAGAAATCAGGGATACCGGTTTGTGACATTTGATAAAATCAATCCCGGTACTGTCGTAGGTGGAGATTCCAAAACCATAGAAGATGGTCTTAAGAGACGAGATGATATTATTTTTTATGGAGGATTTGAAGAGCAATACAACAATATATTTTGGTCACAAAAATGGGGTATAAACTGGACAAGTAGAATCGATAAAAGCAAGATTGTTTCAAGTGATTTTATTGGGAAAAAAGCATTGAGAGTAGATTATCCAAAAGGAGGACTTGGACCGAGTGGAACAGGATTGCAATTTCCTGTAGTATTCAGAGATATACCTAATATAGATAGCAATTATTATCACGAAGCATATTTGAGATATTATGTTAAATTTGAAAAAGGCTTTGACTTCAGAAAAGGTGGTAAACTTCCCGGACTAATGGGAGGAGGGGACTCTTGGAATAGATCAGGAGGAAATCAACCAAATGGCACAAATGGTTGGACATTGAGATTTATGTGGGTCGATAATGGAAAAATAGTTGTGTATGCATATGTCCCCAAGAGCAAAAATGAAAAATGGGGCGAAGCACTTTGGGGGCAAGGAATTGATTGCGGTTTTTATGCCGAACCCGGCAAATGGCATTGTATTGAGCAATACGTAAATGTTGGAACACCAAATAAAGATGATGGAAAACTAAAAGTATGGATTGATGGAGTTGAAAGAGTAAATATTTCAGATATGCGATTTTGGAATATTGATAATGATGCAGGCAAAATCGGTGGTTTTTATTTTTCTACTTTTCACGGAGGAAATACAGATGATTGGAGACCTCTAAATGATTCCTATATACAATTTGATGGTTTTGTTGTAGGGAAAAATAGGATTGGACAATATCATCCTTTCCATTATAAAAAATAAGAGATCAAAATATTCATATTACAATGAAAGATTATTTATGAAATACGGATTTTTTACTGAAGACGGCACGGAGTACAAAATAACAAATCCATATCCACCAAGGGATTGGTTCAATATGCTGTGGAATCCAACTTATCTCGCTTGTGTAGGACAAAATCTCAATGGATTTTCACTATATCAAAGTGAAGAAGGCGTAGTTACGAATCTTTTTGGTAAACAGGACGATCGAAATGCTCCAAGAAATATATATATTAAAGATAATGATACAGGGGAAATTTGGTCTGCTGCATATGAACCTACAAAGAATGATTTGGATAAATATACATGTACTCACGGGCTGGGCTATACTATACTGGAAAGTGAAAAAAATGAAATTTCTGTTTCTGTACAGATATTTGTTCCAAGAAATGAACCTGCTGAGATATGGTCAATCACAATTAAAAACAAATCCGGGAAAAAGCGAAATCTATCGTTATTCAGCGTTACGGAAATTGTCCTTGACGGTGCAAATCTCACTTATGGATATAATGCCGGTGTCGATGGTTATCATCAAAAAGATAAACAGAGATTATTCTATAGAAACCGTACTTTTAGCCTGATGAATGAAAGATACAGGGGATTTGCATATACAGATGTCCCTTATGATTATTTTGATATTAGCAGAGAGGTCTTCCTAGGTAGAAGCAGAGAATTTTCAGACCCCGATTCAATAAGAAACGACAATCTTAACAATAGTGATGCCAGCGCTGAAAAAATGGTTTCGGCATTTCAACACAATATCAAGGTAGAACCTGAGTCAAGTTATAGAATCAATTTTGTCTTTGGTGTAGTATATGACGAAAAAGAAGCGGATAGAATTACAAAGTTGTTTAAAAACAGTACTCTTATTGATTGTGAATTGGATATTGTTAAAAAGGAGAATATAGCAAAACTTGGTTTAACCAAAATAAACACACCGGATATCGATTTTAACCATTTGTTTAACTATTGGTTGAGACACCAACTATATCTTATGGCAGATTGGGCAAGGTTTTATTTCAAAGGATACCGGGATACACTTCAAGATGCTGCCGGGATGTCGATTGTGATTCCCGGAAGAGCACTGAATATGCTTGAAAAAGCATTGAGCAATCAGAGAAGTGACGGGTTTTGCCCGAGAGCATTCAGAATTCCGTCAATGGATATCGCTTCTGCCGACAAGCATTATTCGGATTCTCCAAGCTGGATTAGTCATACTACAGATGCTTTGTTACGTGAAACAGGTGATTTATCTCTTCTTGATAGAGTTGTAGATTATTCGGACAGTGGAGAGGCTACTATTTGGGAACACAATTTGAAAGCGATAGATTTTTTGTGGAACGATAGGGGAGAACACGGACTTTCGTTGATTCGACACGGAGATTGGAATGATCTGATGGATAAAGTTGGAGCAAAAGGTAAAGGAGAGGGTATTTGGATGAGTATAGCACTTGCAAGAGCGTTAAAACTTGTTGGAAAAATTGCTGCTTGGAAAAATGATGCCGGGACAGAAAGACTGTGTCGTGATAGATATAATGAACTCAAGGCAAATATTGAAAAATACGGATGGGATGAAGATCATTTTATATATGCTATCACAGATAATGGTAAAAAAGTGGGAGCAAATGCTTCGGAGGAAGGTCAAGTGTTTATCAATCCACAATCCTGGGCAATGTTAGCCGGAATTGTTGACATAGATAAGTACCTAGCAATAATGAAAAAAGTTGAACCGATGGTAGATTCTCCAGTTGGCCCTATACATAGTTGGCCTCCATTTACTAAATATGATCCTGATATCGGCACTCTGACATGTGTTCCTCAAGGATCTTTTACAAATGGGAATGTATATAGTCATGCTGCTACTTTTAAAATAGCTGCAGATTATCTATCCGGCAGAAATAATAAAGCCTTTGATTCATTCAAAAAAATACTTCCCTCTGAAGATAAATCCGAGCCTTATGCACAGTCCAATGGATATATCGGACCTACATCTTTAAGAAAAAATAAATTGGTTTCCGACGATCCGTGGAGAACAGGTGCGGTAGCTTGGAATTTTTTGAATACCTTTGACCATTTATTGGGTTTTAAACGCAATCTGAAAGGCGTGATAATCGATCCCCAAATACCTGATTTTTGGGATGGGCTAAACTATCAGAGATTCTTTAGAGGAACATTGTTTGACGTAACAATTAAACGCGGTAAATCAAAACGGTTTTTGGTAGAGGGGATAGAACAAAAGGATAATTTTATAGCAGTCCCGGTTGAAGGTTTGAATAAGGATAGTATTAAAATTTATTGTCAAATAAAATAAACGATAACAAATGGATAAGGAAACTAAAAAGGATTTAGGTACTACTAATGATATTATTAATGAAAAAATTTCTATAAAGGAAAAAATTGGGTTTGGTCTCGGTGATACCGCTTCGAATCTCTTATTTCAAACATTTATGCTGTTTCTACTGTATTTTTATACAGATGTCTTTGGTATAACTGCTGCTGCTGCCGGAACGATGTTTTTGGTTACGAGAATCTGGGATTCGATTAATGACCCCATAATGGGTATAATCGCAGATAGAACCGAAACAAAATGGGGCAAATTCAGGCCATATTTGTTATGGCTTGCTATTCCATTCGGTATTTTAGGGGTTGCGACCTTTACCACTCCCGATTTAAGCATGGCAAATAAAGTCATTTACGCCTATGTGACTTATACATTAATGATGATGGTTTATACTGCTATCAATATACCATATTCTGCATTGATGGGAGTCATTTCTCCAAATCCATTAGAACGAACAAGTGTTGCACAATACCGGTTTATCTTTGCCTTTATAGGTGCATTTATTGTACAGGGATTGACATTGCCATTAGTTAATGCTATTGGAGGAGATAATACGGATGTATTTAGTGCAACTACAGATAAAAATGAAATTGTAATAAACGAAAATGGCGCAGGTACATCAAAATTAGTTATCAATGTTGATGATACTCTAAGCAAGAAACTAACCGTTGTAGTATATAAGCCGGAAAATATTAGTGAAATAGACACATCCACCGATATTTTATATCTAAAACAAGGTTTTGGGACTTACAAATTGAACCCGGAAAAATATTTTGACAAAAAGATATCCGCAGATAAGCTTGAAACCAAAGTAATTAATGAAGCTGTTGGATTTCAAGGCACAATGGCTATTTTTTCTTTTCTTGCCGTAATATTATTTCTAATCACCTTTTTTACTACCAAAGAGAGAGTCAAGCCTCCAAAAGAGCAAAAAACCAATATAAAACAAGATATAAAAGATTTGCTCACCAATAAACCGTGGCTTTTACTATTTCTCGTCGGAGTAGTAAGTTTATCTTATATTTCCATACGTATGGGTGCCATTATATACTACTTTAAATACTATGTTCATAATGAAATGTTAGTTAGTGCATTTATGCTTTCGGGAACTATCGCAACCTTAGCAGCAATCGCTTTGACCGAATGGTTTTCCAAGAAAATAGGAAAGAAAAGAGTGTTTATATATTCCCAATTATTAGCTGCGATTTTTACTGCACTGTTTTTCTTTTTAGATAGCTCTGATATCACACTTATGTTTATTTTGAATATCATTATCAGTTTTGTTTCAGGACCACCTGCGCCGATTGTATTTTCAATGTACACCGATTGTGCTAGTTACTCAGAGTGGAAGAATAACAGGAGAGCGACAGGATTAGTGATGTCTGCTTCAACAATGGCTCAAAAATTCGGTTGGACTATAGGAGGTGCACTTGCCGGATGGATGCTTGCAATTTATGGATTTAAAGCCAATGTAACGCAAGCTGAAGGAACAATAACAGGCATAATATTAATGATGAGTTTGATCCCGGCTGCCGGTAGCTTGATAGCGGCGGTATTGATGAGTTTCTATAAATTGGATACAGATACCATGAATAATATCGAAATGGAATTGCAGGCAAGACGGGAAGTTAACTTATAAATTTTAATCGAAACAAAAAGAAGTTTTATAGACTAAATTTAATATTTATGAAATACAGGATTATATTATTATTAGGGTTTATTATAGGCATTGGTCTTGTAGATGCCCAAAACTCCGCTTTCAGAAATCCTCAATTAAATGAAATAATCACTCCTTTCAGGATACCACTTCCGACAGATATCTCTAAGATAAAATATGAGGATTTGGATAATGACGGAGATCCTGATATACTAAAATCGACTATCCCGGGAGGAATACATATCCTATGGATAGATGACGATGATGATATGAAGAAAGGAGATTTAGAAGGAGATATGGACAATGACTGTGTGATGTTTGATATAAATAATGATGGTAAATACGGTTCAGAAAAGGATTTGATTGTGGACTGGAGTGATTTGGACGGAGATGAGAAAGCAGATGTTCAATTGATTGTGGATAATAATAAAAAAGACAATAAGGGTAAATGGACTTCGCATTATATCTGGTTTATGGATACTGATAAAGATGGAGTATTTGGTTATGTCGATTGGAAGACTCTAAAATTTGAAGGCTGGGATCATTCAGGGCGCGCTTATTTTTTTGCAGATTACAACGGGAAAAGCATGATGCTAAAAGTACATATTACAACATGGAATATTAAGGACTTGGAATATAATTGGGAAAATCCTTTTCTATTTTATGATGAAGACAAGGACGGCTTGACTGAAATGGCAATACGGATGGTGGATGAACCAATAAAAATTAGAGATAGAAAAGATACCTTATTGGCTTGGCAGTTCAGTCACAATATTTCAATGGTTGCTATGACTTTTGATATGGATAATGACAATAAGCCGGATAATGAATTGGATTTTGATATGAGTTTGAAATTTAAAGGAAAAGGGTTTGGCTATTCTGATCAAATACATACTTTAAAAGGAATGAAAATAGCTGATAAGACGGATAAATATTTTGATGATCCGCGTTTCAGGCACTTGGATAAGCTGATCTATCCCGATCATGAATCAGCCTATGATTTAATTTTCAAAAAAGGAAAATGGGATTATTGTTGGTTTGTATTTGATGAAGACGATGACTGCCAAAGATGGGAACGTGTAGAGTTCTATGAACCGGGAGATCCATTTGAAATAGGTTCCAAGAAAAGTGGTTTGGACAATAACCCACAAGCAGATGCTACCGGTGACAGGGGAGAGTGGGATGAAGATTTTTCGGGCAAAGGGAATCTTTATTTATCACCTTTGGATGGAAAATTGCATTTGTATGGAGCAGAATACGGATATTGGAGAATTGATCAAAATGCCTTGTACTTTCAGGGGTGGCAAGGATGGAGAGGTGATAATTTGCAGCCTGAAGATTTTGAAAATATAGAACCTGAAAAATTTGCTACAATAGCCTATGAAGATACCGATGGAAATGGATTTTTTGACAGAATATATTACGACATGGATGGAAATCAAGATTTTGAAACATATTATTCATTGATAGATAATGGTATAGATGATACTGCTTATATCTATGATGTAAGTGAAATGAAATATAAGGATTATAATGATATTTATAAAAAAATGGCACATCTATTATTTGTAAATGCAAAAGAAGCAATAAAAGTAGCTAAGAAATATGATTTGAATACAGAATACTATAGTGTGTTTATGCATCCAAAAAGTTTTAGAGAACAATATCACAATGGATATTGGTTATCATTCTATATATATCAGGATTTGTTGAAATATGCAGAATTAAAAAAAGATGATGACTTGAAGAAAAAAGTAAATAATGCATTTCATGTTACGAATTGGAGCAGTATTTTAGCGAAAAAGTAATATTGCTTTGAAAATATCTTTCAATTTATTTATGCTTTTACTTTTAGTTAATAAACTAAGATATCGTAAAGATAGCTTTGTTGCTTGCTGTTGGAAATACGGTATAATGGCAAGCACTTATTATGAATTTTAAGGGGGATAGCAAGTACAGCAACTATTGGATAAAAGCATTTGGTAGGTATAATACCTAATTGTGTAGAGGCAAATAGATTTTGTTTTGGTGAAGTTGTAGAGGAATGTACATTTCATATTGCCAACCCACATTTAGATTAGTTCTAAAATGGCTAAATTCTCGGTTATAAAGGTAAAATTTCTTTATTTTTATCTTTAAAATGTTTATATTTGGGTTAATACTATATTTAGGTCAGATTTAGAGGTAAAGTATCTTGAAGTTTTGTAGAAGTGGAACTCCATTAAAAAAGTTATCAAAATTATATAAAAATGGAAAACAGGACAAAAACTAAATTGATTTATCCCAAAGGTAAAAATCATATGATTGGAGGTTTTAAAAAGAATAATCGTTTGATTCCAATGTTGTTTTCGCTTCTAGTTTTATTTGGTAGTGGTTCTGTTTTGGCTCAAGAAACCGAACATTTATCTTTTGGAATTGGATATTCATATTCTTATCTAAAAATGACTAAAAACATTATTAGAGAACAACTTACTTATAATGGTAAACGTGATAACATTTATGAATGGACACAAGAAGAATTAAATGATTTTAACAAAACCGGCTTTGATTACATCAACAATGATATTTCAGTGAGCTTATTTTCAGGTTTATCAGGGAGTAAAGCAAGCAAAATTAGATTTGGTTTTGGACTTCTTATTAGTGTTGATAAATTTATAGAAAATACTTATTTTGAGAAAGAGGTGTTTATGATTCGTCAAAACTCCTCTGTAAATATTAGATTAGATGCCAGTGCCTATATGGAGTACAATATCACTGATAAATGGAAAATTTTCAACAAAACACAAGTTTCATATCTTATGTGTGATATAAATTCAGTAAAAAACTATGATGAATTTTATAATGACAACCAATTTTTTCAAATAAATTATAATAACGAACTAAGGCTTTCAGTATTTCACTCCCTATTTATGGCAGACTTTTCGTATAAACATTTTCATTTTCAACTTGGTTCACAGATTGTATCTGCGCTATCCAATGCAGAGAGTTATGAAATATTAAATGATAATACAAGTAGTGATATTATTGAAAGTTATGATTATTATCAAGGGGAAAATTCTTATATGATTCGAGCAGCAGTTGGATTTTCATATAATATTGATAAGCATCTAAATCCATACTTGTTATTTGCCGCAGGAAAAGATTTTCAATTTATTTTAGGAATTCAAT
>JALVAD010000484.1 GCA_027011385.1 Saprospiraceae bacterium
TCTATATAGTGATTGTGAAGTTCATCAATCATTATCAATTTACAGATAATAAGTATACATTAGATTACAGCGCAAAAGTAACTAATCGTTATAACAATACAAAATACAATTTATTATGTTCGATAACTAATGGTTATGCAGGTGCAGAAAATCATTAAATAATTTGGGTATTTTTAATTCAGGACCTTGTCTAAAAGCTACTCTAAATTTTCGGCTTATCGTAAGATTCTTAATGCAAATCTTAGATACCTGTTTGAGTTGCAGTTCTTTTTCAACTGATTTTTCAGACAACAATGCAACGCCTTCAAATTCAACAAGGAAATTTTTGATTGCTTCGGTACTTCCAATATTAATAACAACATTTAGGCTTTCAAAGTCAATGCCATTTCTTTGCATTGCCTTTTGAATTACCTCTAAGGTTCCAGATCCCTTTTCTCTCAGTATAAATGGTAATGTTTTCAAATCACTTTTCGAGATGAATTTTCTTTTGGCATAAGCACTATTTGTCCCAGTGACTAAACATATTTCATCATCCATAAATGGCAAGTACCTTAAATCTGAATTAGATGATTCATTTTCAACTAAGGCAATATCAACTTGTCCATTTAATAATTTCTGCTCCATTTCAAATGAATTCCCATTTTCTAAATACAGTTTCAATTTTGGATACCTTTGATTGAAGGCAGCAAGAAAAGATGGAATTACATATTGAGATATTGAAGAACTAGCTCCAATTCTAAGTGTTCCTTTAAAAGTTTCATTCAATAATCCTAATTCAAATTCTAAGTCTTTATATTTTTTTTGAATTTGTTTTAAACATTTATATACTAGTTGTCCAGCTTTTGTTAATTGTATTCTATTTCCTTTACGATCAAATAGTGCAAAATCAAGTTTGTTTTCTAATTCCTTAATGTGTTTTGTGACAGCTGGTTGGCTGATAAATAAATCTTCTGCTGCTTTTGAAAAACTTAAATTCTCTGCTGCCGCAATAAACACTTGATCCCTGTAATCCATTTTCTAAAATTAAAACATTATTTAATATTGTACATTTAAATAGCTTTTAAGAACTCATTTCGACCAATTATTTTGGCGAGTTTTAAGGGAATTCAATCCTTGTTTTAGAGAACTCTCTACAAACTTTAGATCTCCTAAAAGTCGCGAATTTTTAACTATGTTTTTCTTAAAAACCCAACCTCAAAATGACACTTTTCCGAAATCTAAATTCCGATTTATTATATTAATCCTTTATACCAAAATTTAGTCACCGTTTAGCAAGTATTACGCCCAAATCCATTCTACCATGGCAACTAATTTACCTTTACACTTAACAAATTTATACCTTTATTCCGCATTTTTCAAAAAAATCAGAGGATAAAGCTTTATTTCCTTGATTTATTCCTCCACATCAAAACCCATATTATCCTTTATTAGCATTTTTGCATTTTTGTTAATGTATATTGCTTTTATTTGGGAATTGACATTGACCTCCAATCGATATTTGTAATACTCAGGCGGTGGAATTGTAACCTTGTCAGTCGAAGTGGGAATTTGATTGTTGGACCAATTGCCCGCTTCATTCCAGTCATTGTTAAGCTGTCCTATCCAATATATACCGTGTTCATAAGCACCGATTTCAGGTTTTGCCAATAGCGGACGCGGAACGCTATCCCTGTCAAAAGAGATAGAATCCAAATATATTCCCGCTTCAATTGCCGGAGAGTTGTCTTGCAAATGAAAATCAAAAGATAATGTATCAACAAATATAGGGTCTCCTATAACCGAATCTGCTCCATATACACAACTTGCAGCACCATTGTACCCGAAAATCAGATTGTGATCAACCTGCAATATGGTGTCTATATTTTCAATTGCGATTTGCGCACTATTCCGGCTACAGACATTGTTTCTGATCAATACATCTTGCAAATCATCGTTATCCACCAAAATACCATATCCCCATCCACCCTGATACGAACCGTTTTTGTAACAAGTATTGTTAATTACTTTTATGTTTTTTACCGGAGTGACGGTTATATTGGGGTCAGCTGTAACACTACCTAGAGCTATACCGTCCCATTTATTGAAATATGAGATATTGTTATAAAACCTTACATTTTCGAGTAGTCCTCCCATTTCCGTTTGGGCATTGAATCCATTGTTGCCACAATGATGAACCGTATTGTTAAAAACATCTATATTGTAAGTGTGTTGATCCCACGCATCTACGTATATTCCTATGCGTTCATTGAGATGATGTACGGTGTTTTGATAAACTGTTACATCGTGAGAACCTTCTTTTACGTCAATGCCTTCACCTCCATTTGCTCCTGAACCATTGTGATGCACAAGATTTTTCAGGATATCGCAATTTTGTGAATTGGAAATCGAAATACATTCTTGCTCCCCGTCATTACAGGCAAGTTCCACTTCATTGTTTTCGACCCAGACATTATTGCTGTTCCAAACACCGATACCACACGAATAGGTATCATAAGTTTTATTGTTTTTTACTACGATTGTATCGCAATCTTCTACCCAAACACCCCCATAATAAGAGTTTTTAACATTTAATCCTGATATTTCCAAGTATTTTCTATTCGATATATCTACCAATCCGTTCCAAGGATCGCCACTCCATGAAATACCGGTTCCATCTACCGAAACCTCGTCATTTTGATAGTTTGTAAAGACGATATTTGTACCGAAAGTGCCCGATTTTTCCACTAATACCCTTTCGTTATACGTGCCTTGGAGGATAAATACTGTATCACCGGCAAGAACAGGACTCGTTGAAGAAGCTGCGTAAGCGATTGTTTCCCACGCATTGGCGATTGATAATCCTGAATTGGCGTTATTTCCTGACGGAGAAACATAGTAATTATGAGTAGGGCTTTTGGAGGCTTCCTGAGTATTACCATAAACCCCTATATTGACGTTATCTCCGTTAGGTATCGTTTCTTTGGAGAAATCCGAAGCCGGATATCCTCCGTCTATACAAGGACTAAAAACATCATCTTTGACCCATTTGTTTTTGTTCCATCGACCTGTTTTAGATTTTACGTGATAATCCATATCCCAAGGATTCAGGATATTTGCTTTTATCGATTCTCTTTCAGATCCATTGCCCAATTCAAAGATTAAGCAATCATTTTTAATATATAACCATATATGATTGTTACTTCCTTGTTTTCCTTTATTGAGTATGCTTTGTTCAGATTCGGTACTCAAAACGATGTTAACCCAAGCCGAAATAGTTAAGCCGTAGGTTGTTGATAAAGTATCCGGATATAGTACGTAATCGTCAACTCCATCAAAAAGACCCGCATAATTACCATTGAATGCATCTGTTGCAAAACTTGCGGTACTGTCTATGGCATTGTAATTGTTTCCACTACTATCATTCCAATTATTTTCCATTTTGAAATAAGCTTGCATTCCTGTTTTTATACTACTTCCCATAATATCTTCAGGTAAACCGTCATTGTATAAAAAGTTTACCTCGGATTTTGTTAAAGCACGGTTCCAAATAGCAAGTTCATCCATTTTTCCCTTAAACCAATATGCAGCAGCTCTATATCCACCGAGAAATAAATATCTTGTATTTGTTCCAATAGTTCCGAATCCCGGAATTTTCTTGCTTTTATGTTCTTCCCCGTCCACATATATTTTGAGGGTTTCAGTACTATTATCATAAGTTGCAACAATATGATACCATTGATTCAAAGGGAGGTGAGCACCGGCAAATAACGGGTCGGAATATATATCCGTAGTAGATGAAGCATTGTTGTAATCGCCTCCTGTATTATTAAAAATAATATTATTGTTCAGAATAAAAGTGTTTACGGAAGGTTCTTTATTATTGATAGCGTAGCCACCATTATTTAAGATAATATTATTTCTGACCGTGGTTTCATAACTGGAACTGCCTCCTAAATCTCCTTCATATACGATCGCATCTGTTGAGCCTTCTTCAATTACATTGTATTCAATTATGGTATTTTGAAATCCCCCTATTTTAATTCCTGCATCTAAAACAAAATTCGAACTATTAACTGCATCACGGGTTTTATAAATTTTATTATGATGAACGTGTACATTTATCCTTGAATCAATAGGATAAGTAGCCTTGTCTTGTTGACTGCCAATATGTATTCCACCGTTTTTTCCATAAATAATATTCTCATAGATCTCTGTTTTTCCAGTATGTGGTTTGTGTTGATTTTCTACTAATATTCCTGTATATCCGCCCGGTGTTTTTGTCAAATCATTTCCGATAATATTATTGTGAATATCAAAAGTGTCGCAGTCTTTTAATCTTATTCCGCAATTTGTTCTTGTATAAAATATTTTATTATTATAAACTTCAAAATTTGAAAGTCCAACATAGCAAATTCCTTCATGACCGGAATCTTCAATTTTATTGTTAAATACATTGGAATGGGTTGAAAAAAGATCTGATGAAGTTAGGCGGATAATATCCGTATAACTATTTAATAAATACATATCATGAATAGAAATATTATATGGAAAACGAAAATGAATCAAAGTTAAATATCCTTTTCCGGTAGAATCGGGTTGATTACCTCCATCTATGCTAAAACCATAAATTTCAGCATTGGAAATACTATCTCCTTCCACGCCATATGCATCCCAGCCGGTATGATTTTTTTGACTTATTAACGGCTTATATAGTGTATTCCATCCTACACTATCTTTCAATTTGATCGTTACCGTAGAATCTCCCGTGAGTATAGTATTGCTTGTCATTAAAACCGGCTCATCGATAATGTAAGTAAACTCGCCTTTCAGATAAACTGTGGTATAACCTGCATTTGCAGCGACATAATCCAAGGCTTGATTGATTTGTACTTGATCGCTTACACCGTCGCAATTATAATCGCCCGTACCGTCACCTGCGACATACACGATTGGAGGTGTTTGTGCATTAATATTGTAAATAAGAAAAACTAATAAGAAATTTATAACAAATAGTTTAATATATTTTGAAATTGTCATTGTTAGGGCTTTTTTTATCTGATAAGATTTAGTAAAAAAACGCTGCAAGATAAGTTGTTTTTTTTACACAACTATTGTTATCAAGAGGAGTAAAATAATTTTTTTCATTTGTTCACTTTATTCTAAATTGTTGAGCCTGCTACGAAAAGTCTTTTTATCGCCAAACTCTGCAGTAGGATATCTTTTTAACACCTCATTAACTGGTAGTTAATTGCGGGCTAAAAATCCCACCTTGATTTTGACACAAATTGTTCTTTTCAGAGTGGACTCAAAACTAATATTACTTAAAATTGCAAATATAAACGATTAAAATTTTATGCTTTATAGATTTTTACGATTAGAATAAAATGATAGAATCTCTATTATCCCAACAATACCAATTTAACTCTCATATGACGCATATATTCCATTTTAATTTTCCAATATTTTCGTTAAAAATACTCGACGTAGCTATTGCTATGTCTGCGTTTTTTAACTCAATCTTAAAAAATTAATTCTATAATATTTATACGTCATATGAATGTTAATTTGGTATAATTCTTTGGAGAATGCATAATAAATTTATAAATTTGTTACGTTTATAAATCAGTTTGCACACATAATAGAAAAAGTTTTTATCAAATTTGTCAAAAAAAAATTACTATGAATACATTAGAACTTAAAAAAGATTTTCATAATTTAATAGATAGTATAGACAATGAAAGCCTGTTGTCAGACTTTTATATTTTGATAAAAAGAAGAATTTTGGGTAATGAAGGAAATCTTTGGAAAGGTTTGACAAAAAAGGAACAGGAAGAACTAAATTTAGCATTTAATGAAAGTGAAAATCTTGAAAATCTAATAAGTCATGAAGATATGAAGAAAAAACATAAAAAATGGCTTTAAAAATTTACTGGACAAAAAGGGCGGATAAAAAATTTGATCAGATATTAAACTATCTTCAAGATGAATGGGGGGAAAGTGTTGCAAATGCATTTATTAGAAAAGTTTATGATTTTTTAAACATATTGTCTGAATTTCCGGAAATAGGAACAATAGAAAATAAAGGAAAAGAAATACGTGGTTTTACGATAATAAAACAGATAAATGTGTTTTATAGAATTTTCAGGCGACACATTCATACTATTAAACTTTTTTGATAACCGGCAGCATCCAAGAAAGAAGAACTTTTAAAAATATATGTGACGACAATCAGGAATATAAGCGGCCTGAAAGGCCTAACTTTTAAGTTATATTTCAATTTTTTCTAAATTTTCTATTAAAATACCCAAGGAGTTAGCTCCAAGATACCAAATTCCTGCTGCAACTTTAAGAGAGTTTAGATTAAATTTTTCACACTCGGCAATTAAGTATTTTTTTATTGAATCATCACTTTTAAACGGCTTTTGCTTTAGTTTATTTGCTATTTGTCTTACCCAGGTATCAATTGGAAATGCTAATTTTTTATTT
>JALVAD010000485.1 GCA_027011385.1 Saprospiraceae bacterium
GTATATTTGATATCATTGATTTTAATAATGATAATTATCCTGATATATACGCAAATACTGGCAGTGATGATACAAAAATTTGGATAAATAACCAAAACAATACTTTTGCCGAACATACCTTGAGTTTTACCGATACCAATAATTTAGGTATGCAAAATTATACAGGGCGCGAGGCTATTAAAATGGCAGATTTAGACAATGATCAAATACCTGAATTTATTTCCGTAGATAGAGACTATATCAACGTGTTTCAACTTCAAAATAATTATCAATATAATGCTGTTTACAGTTATGTCAATCCGGAGATGGCAGATTATTGGGTAGATATAAAAATATCGGATATTAATAATGACGGATTAGAGGATTTTGTAAGTATAGGAAAGTATTTGCAAAGTACGGTTTATATCAATAATGGGAATTTTCAATTTAACCGGTTAAAGTTAGATGGTATTCAAACCCATGATAACAACAATGTCAAGTCAGTTACAAGTATTGGAGATGTCAATGGTGATAACCTTAAAGACATCATTACGACGCAACACAAGGCTTCGCATTTATTTATCAATCAGAACGGTTCGTTCTTTCACAGTACCGGAAATATGCAGGTTGCAGCTACAAAAGGATATACCTGCTTCGGGGATGCTGATGGCGATGGTAATAAAGATTTATTGGTCATAGGAATTGATAAAGAATTAACTCCTAGTGCCAAAATCTACAAAAATAACGGCAATGGATTCAATTCGACACCATTAGCCATTTTGGAAGGAATGGAAAAGGATGGAAAAGCCCAATTCTTTGATGCAGATAACGACGGTGACCAAGACATCATAATTATGGGAAAACAGTCTCTGGATCGTTTTTTATTTTACTATCAAAATGACGGAAGCGGACATTTTGCGCAAGTTGATAATGGATTGCCCTTATTTCTTTCCGGTTATTCTGGTATATATCCACCTAATTTTAATGCAATCGATATTGACAATGATAATGATATCGACGTCATATTAGATGATAATGGTTTGAAAATTTATAGAAATGACGGAAGTGGTCACTTCAATTTAGACACCGCTCAAAATTTTCAAGGCACTAATTCAATTAAATTTCAGGTTATTGATATCAATAATGACGGGTTTTCGGATATTTATTATGACGGTTATCTATATAAAAATGATGGAACAGGTCATTTTGTTTCCCAAGAGATTCCCTCACAATCTTATTTATCTTATAACTTTAATTATTTTTTCTTTATTGACCTAAATAATGACAATTTTAAAGACTTAGTCTTTTTAGAAGATGATAACATTCATTCAGCCGTATATATGAATGACGGACAAGGAAATCTTATTAAAGATGATACCAATACTTCCGCTCAAAGTTTTAATACCGACGATTTTACTTTTGGACTTCCCAAATATCAGTGTGTTGATTTTGACCACGATGGCGATGAGGATCTATTAATTGTGACTAATACGTCTTATACCCCTTATAAAATGTTATTTATCAACAATGATGGCGTTTTATACAAGTTAAATGACAATACTTTTTCTCAAACCAATAATCAAAATCGTTCTGATAATTTCTTGGCATTGGACTACAACAACGACGGGTTATATGATTTGATTGAACCTGATTCAAATGATAAGTTACACTTGTCAATCAACAACGGATATAATCCCAATCTTAGTTATATCCCTTTGAATCGCAATGAAATACACTTCTGTTACGATAGTGGTGTTTCATCTGTTG
>JALVAD010000486.1 GCA_027011385.1 Saprospiraceae bacterium
ATATAGAAGGAGAATATTTTTATGCATATTATATTCAGAGAAGGGATATGACTATATATCCAAGTAGATGGTATATGGTAGCGGTTTTAAAAGAAAAGGATGTCGGTAAAGTGAAGAAAATCAAAAAACTCGAGAAATCACATTTGTATCTAAATCCTTTATCTATTTGGAATTTTTACAATATGGGAGAGAAAATGATTTTGTGGGAAAAAATAGGTGAACAAGAGATAAATATAGATATAATAGAGACATGGTCATTTAAAAAATATGGAATTAGTATGATAAAAATGACAGAAGATTTTTTGAATCGTGATGGATGGGATATTTATTTAAATGATAATCGGTGTGCGATGTTTATGACATATCATGATGAATGGAACAATTTGGATTTTGCAGGGTCATATGTTCCGAAGAATATTGCATTTAGAGTGGCATTGGAATATTGCAGGATAAATAAAATTACCTATGAAGAAGGTATAAAAAATTTCAACAGGAAGTTCAAAAACTATGACGAAGGAGGATTTTTAGACTTAATATGGAATATGGATAGGATATTGTACAATATGGATTATATCAAAGTATATCAAAATCTACCGGATGAAGAAAAAGGTGTATGCTTATATTTACCGGAAGATGTGAAATTTTATGAAATAGATGTTGAAAGAGAGTTGAGCAGAAAAAGTGAATGGGATTTTAGTCTATATTTTAAAGAAGACGAAGACGAAGTTGAAAGTGAAGACGAAGGTTTGTTGCTAATATTCAGGATTAATGATCAATTGGAGCCAATAGATGCGGACGAAGTATATGAAGAGAAGTTAGCGGAATTTTTTGAGGAAAATGGTTATGGATTTTGTTCGGGAGGCGGTACAATGCTGGATGATATAGGAAATGTCCAATATATTGAATTGGAAGTAGAGTTAGAAAAAGAGGACGAAGGAAAAATACCTGAAATAATAAAAAAATTGGAAGAACTTGGTGCTCCTAAGGGCTCGAAAATGTATATTGAAGGTAAAAAGAGAGTTAAAAAATTTGGTAAAAAAGAAGGAGTACAAATATTGGTAAACAAAGATAATTCAGAAATGCCACCTCAAAAAATAGCCATGCTATATCAGGAGATAAAAGAAATGCTAAAAGAACCCAAGGAAATAAATCGAATAACAGAGACTGAAGAAGATTTTATAATGTACTTTTACGGTGATTCTTACAGGCAATTGAAAAAAACAATATCTGACCATCTAAAAGAAAAGGGTATAAATAAGTGGTGCAAAATTGTGAAAAAGACGTAAAGTAATATCCAATAAACTGTGTAACTTCTACTCACACCAACCCTCACCCTTCAAAATATCCTTTCCCTTCTCCATAGGATTTTCCATAATATCGACAATTTGGGGGATGGTGAAGTGTTTTTTGTTTCATTTTTTTTTTGTTCCAAGTTTTATGTTTGCAGGTTTCGGGCTGAAGCGAAGCGTAAGTACCACATAGCGAAGCGTACTGCGGGATTCCAAGTTTTACTTGTTCCATGTTCCAAGTTTTGGGTTGAAGCGTACTGAGGAATTCCGTGTTCCGAGTTTTTCAGTAAAATAAGGGAATACTTAGGACTCGAAAGCACGACTGCAAGGAGTGATTTTGAAGCCGGCTTGTAATCAGGTGTTTGAAGGTTTTATGTTTTGGAGTTTCATGTTTCAAGTTCCAAGTTTGAAAGTTTCAGGCTGGAGCGTAGCGGAAGCTGTAGCGAAGTGTAATGAGGGATTTTGAATATCGAATATCGAACAAGGATTTAAGATTTGAGAAGTGATGAAGCGAGGTCAGAGACGCTCGCTTCTCAGAATCAAAAACCACGAATGTGGTTTAATGTCAATAGCCCATAGTGCAACTATGGGATAGATGAAGTGGAGAAAAAGAACGCCGAATGGTGTTCAATGTTATTCCGGATTTTGTGCCCGAAAAGAAGCCGTTTAGGCAGCAGTGCAGGGTAAGCAGCAGGGCAATAAACCTATAAGGTTTTCGAAAACCTTATAGGTTTGAGAGGAGGAGAATGGCGCCATTTTAACAATAACCGTACTATAAAAAAATATTATTTTAAAAAACGTAAATATATAAAAAATGAAGATCAGAAATTTACTTAACGCAGGTATTCTCAGGATATTTATTGGAGCGTTGATGTTGTTGGGAAGTGTAGGGGTTAGTGGGCAGAATTATGGAGGATGTTATGAGGTCAAAAAATCTTATTCTGGGTATAAAACTACTCTTTTTCCTAGTGAAATGTATGATACTATATGTTCTTTGGTGTCAATAGTTGATGAAATTGATAGTAATTCATATACATTTAAGGTTTTGTCTTTTGATTTATATCCAATCATTGGAGATTTGGACCCAATAAAAGGAATAGAATATCAAAAAAATGAAATAGTTAATGAAGTAAATGAAAGTTATAGTGAATATATCATTGTTTTTCATATTTTTATTGAAGGTAATATGGATTACTCAATAGTTCTGAAATTGCCTAGGACAGGTAAGCTTAAATCAATAAATGATTTAGAGGAAAGTACAATTGCAAATAGGGTCGAAGTAACAATGGGGAATACAGCTAATTATTTTGATAATGCAACTGCTGAAATACAAGGGTTTTACGAATTTTGGATGCAACTAAACTCAATTAAGGATGGTAGTTTTAATCCAAATCTGTTTAAGGAAAATGGATTTGAAGAGATATCCTATATTGATATTGATTTATTGACTAGAAATGATATCTTCATTGAAGATTCGAATAACGGTAAAATTAGAGTTGTAAATTCTGGAGGGTACTTTTTTGATAATATAAACATTTCTGAAGAAATTGCCAATTCAGAAACGCCTTATCAAGGAATAGATTATTTATTTGTCATTTCAGGCCTAGATAACATAGATTCAATAAATGTAATAAAGCAAAAATATGATAATTCTAAGGCAAAAATAAAAATTTGGATACATTTTGATTTTGAAGTACCTTATAATGATAATGTATCCAGTCGTCCACCACCCCCAATAAAAAATAGAGATGGAAACGGGTATTCAGTGTATATTAAAACAGATAATAATTTAACAAATGAAGAAGCAGATAAAATATTAAGCCAGGGATATGAAGAAAAAATAGCAAAATGGCAACAAAACGAGATTAAAGTTGATGATAATGGTGATCCCACAAATGTTGATTGTGGATTAAGTTGGCAATATGGTAAAAATTGTATTATTCCAAATGTTTCTACTTTTGTTGATGGGAATTCAGCCATTTTTGGCTCTGGAGCTGTTGGAAAACTAAATGGTGCAATGATTGCCGGGTTTTTAGATGGCTTATTAGGTACAATTCAGTTTTTTTATGAAAATAGCAGAGGTCTTTGGGAAAAACTTAAAGATAATGCTGACTTTGTAGGTGCTCTTCTTAATCCATATGGTGGTGGAATGATTTATCTATTTACGAAGGCTGTTCCTTTGATAGAAGCGTTAACGAAAGATTTAGAGAAAACCATGAATAAAGCTAAAGAGTGGTTAAAAGATGAATGGGATAGCATAAAAAATAGCTATACCACTATCATGACTGCATTTCATGATTTGAATTGGGATAAAATAAAGGCTACTGGAATTGGTGTCATGGAGGGTATAAATGAATGGGTAGGCAAAGAATTTGTTGGTTCATATTCTGCTGCTGTAGGATATCATGTTGGCTTGATTGCATTTGATATTTCTTCGACATATTTTACTGCAGGTGCTTTAAATGCTGTAAAAGGTACAAAAATGGGAATGAAATTTATTGATCTTCTTGAAAAGCTAGGAAATAGAACAGGAATAAGCGAACTTGTTCAGGATATGTTAAATTTAGGAGATAAAGCAAAAGCATTACTATGTAAAACTCTAAAATTAGGTTGCTTTGTAGAAGACACCCCGGTGCTTATGGTTAATAATTCATTTATGATGTCCGGAAAAGCTATGGCTATGGCTGCCGCTCTCCCCATCATCTCCCTCCCTATCCAAGACGTCCAACTCCTTGACTATGCCGTAGTAAATAAGACGGTAAATGCCGGATATGGACAGACAGCGTGCAATAGTGATACCTATATGGGCTTGTTTGATAAAGACCCATATACAAGTGATCAGCAACGTGAAAGAGATCAATACAAACTCAATGACAGGGACTGGAATGAAGTGGTGTTTGAGGAGGTCGATGGCACATTGACAATGAAATTGGCATTGCACTCCGACTGGATAAAAAAGCAAGATTATAGCATAAATGCCATAGTGGATATGCATCTACCCGAGCAGGGCATCGAAGGTGCATTTAGGATAACGACTATCAAACACATACTTCCGCAAAAGAAACCTGTGGATGAAGATCCGGATGATGACTACGATTACAAACCCGTCACAGGCTTGATTACCCATCAATCCGGTACGGTTTTTGATATTACATTTGCAGAGGATAAGGGTGAAGTAGAAGGCAAGATGGAGACGATAGGGGTGACGGCAGTACATCCGTTTTATTCCCTGACAGCAGGGGATTGGGTGGCGGCAGGAGACTTGAAAGTAGGCGAGAAAGTTCTCGCAAAGTCCGGAGCAGCGATAGTTGTCTCTTCACGAAAGCGTGAAGGTATCCAGACGGTTTATAACCTTGAAGTGAAGGATTGGCATAATTTCTTGGTGGGGAATGAAGGGGTTGTGGTGCATAATAGCTGTTGGAAAATAGCAGCTGATTATGCGTCTGGGAAATTGCCTAAATCTGATATATGGAAGTTGAAAGGTTATCCTAGGATTTTCAAAAGAGGTAACATTATTGAAAAAGTAATGAGAAAATCTAAGTATAAAAACTTTAATTATACAGGAAAAGGGTTAAATGGAGATGGTCTTGGAATAAGTAATTATTGGTTAATTGATTTTTTTAAAGGTAATAAAGTAGTTAGCTTGAAATCGACGAAACATGTTGACGGTTCAGTTTGGGCAACACAAAACGCAAAACATATAAGAGATTTAAATACAAGGAAGAAAATAGGGCGCTTTCCAAATTGTAAAGATTGTACAAATCCTTCGCATGTTATAGAAAATATAACTAAAGTAGAATTGCATATAGTTGTAGAAGATATTTCCCTAATCAATAAATCAGATTGGATAACTCAGATTAAATCAAAATTGCCTCCGCCTGACATAGATAATTTGATAATTACAATTTCAGAAATGTAATATGGTAATAAAAAGAAAAAATAAAATTGATGAAAAGGAATGGCAAAGAGTAGTTAATGATAATATTAATATAATTTCTTTAAGAGAGTTAGAGCATTTAAGTTTTGATATATATGATTATGCGATATTAAAAATAGGTGGTAAATCATATGGTAGATTACTATGGGATTGGGAAAAAGGAAGAGTAGACGTTGAGGTCAAAAAGAAGTTTCAATCTGAAATTTATCCTGTCATAGAAAGTATCGCTTTGGAATTGAAAGCAGATTTTTATATTAAATCTGATGAGATTTTTAATGCTAAAAAACACTTACCGATACCAGCTGTTGAAATAAAAAGGGCTCAACAATACTTTGTCAATGACGAATTAGCTGATATTCGATGGCTAGCATTTCGTGAAGATGACAGAATGAAAGTACAAAAAGCATTAAAGCTCAAAGAGGAATATGAGGGTATGCTATCAGAATTATTGAGTTCAGATGACTGTGGTGATCACTTTGTTCTGACTCCGTCGTACTGTGGTTGGACGTTTTTATTAGGAGATAATATTCCATATCTATTACTAAAAGGTACGGAACAATCATCGGAAGAAGCATTGACGAATCTTTGTAAATCATTACAAAAATTAAGTAAGAAATTTGGAGAATTGCAGTATTATGAACACGAAGAGAAATCAAATATCACAGGATATTTTAAAGCAAATAATGGTAAGTTGATTTTTGGATATTGGCATAGTGAAACAGAAGATTTTAGAAAAGGTAGATTGCCGAAAGAAATAAATAATATACATCCTGCATCAGCTCATGAAGTTGCCTCAATTTGGTCGATAGACCCTCTTGATTTCGTATTTATAAAGAAAATGGCAAAAGAAAATTCATATATGGTTGTTCCTATTTGAGCAGTTTACATTTCTTTGATGAGGAAGTAAAGATCATTTAATGTTAATTAGCAGACAGGCTGCTACAATGAAAATTTGTACGTGTAAAAGTATATTAGGTTGGATTGCATGTTAACATAGAAACTTGCGAGGTGATCCGGATGATGACTACGATTACAAGATTTTATAGGAATAGACAAGTATGGAAATAGGACAAAATATTTAAAAGTAGTAATAGATCATATTAATGAACACGGAAAAGTTGTTCCCAAAACGGCATTTCCCATAAATTTTTCAAATTGATTATATGTTTTTACCGGATTATAATAATTTATTGATTAGAAAAAAAAATGTTTTACAG
>JALVAD010000487.1 GCA_027011385.1 Saprospiraceae bacterium
TTATTATCAGTTAAATATTTAAAAGAATCAAGAATAATAAAATTTGTTTCCGGAAAATCTTTAAATACAGAGACAAATCTATTAATTGCCAAAGTTGTAAAGTATATATTTTTAAAGTCTAACTTCATTCTAACTATAAATTAATTATCATCATCTTTTATTCTTGCTTAAAGGTTCACCCTATTTTCCCATCCACTATCCTGAGCCATCTTTTCCAATTCGATAAGAGGTTAAAAACTTTTATCTCAGATACCTCACCCCCTGAGCCAAAGCGTCTTCGACCTCTTGGCGAAAATTGCTCTTTCCATTCGATAAGAGGTTAGAAACCTTTATCTGAGTTACTCTCACTACCCTGAGCCAAAGTGTCTTCGACCTCTTGGCGAAAATCGCTTTCCAATTCGATAAGAGGTTAGAAACCTTTATCTCAGTTACTCTCACACCCCTGAGCCAAAGCGTCTCCGACCTCTTGGCGAAAAAGCCACACCAACCACTCACACCACACTTGAGCCAAAGCGTCTTCGACCTCTTGGCGAATATCTACAATCCATTACCTTTCAATATTTTTTCCAAAGCATCTACATGCTTTTTGAATGCAATTTTTCCTTCGTTTGTTGCGCTGTATTTAGTGTTTGGCTTTCGACCTAGGAATGATTTATTTACGTTTATATAATTTACTTTTTCCAATGCTTTGATATGGCTAGCAAGATTGCCATCGGTTAGCGACATCAACTGTTTTAATTCAGTAAAATCTACGAATTCATTTACCATTAACACAGACATAATGCCTAATCTTATTTTATTGTCGAATGCTTTATCAAGATCTTGGAAAAAATTTTTCATGGCTATTTTTTATATTTTAAATACATAAAAATACCGTAAATGATATGAAAAATCCCAAAACCCAAGACCCAAAAATACAATCCATATCCTTGGTAATATGAAGCTATCAAACCAATAGTTACTTCAAAAATACCAAGAATCTTGACATTGCTATAAGTATAATTTGCAGCCAAAATTAGACTTAGTCCATAAAATATCAATGTTACCGGTGCTACCAAACCAATAGCTCCCTTCAGAATGAGGATAATTGATAAAATACCACCGACCACAAGGGGAATTGCCATATTGTATATCAATTTTAATGCTGCCGGAGTCCAAAGTTTTTTATTTGCTTTCTTAGCTGTTCTTGAACTAGTGTATAAGGCTGTGATCAATGTAAGAACAAATACAGCTGAGGCTATACCAAGTAAAATAAAAGCTCCGGTTGAAAAATTTCCATCAATAATATCATAGTAAATTATTGTCTTTGATTTATTGATAAGCCTATAAGCAAAATATGCTCCCGTCAATGCATATAATCCTGCCATAATACCAGCCCAACCACTCAATGATAGAAATCTGGTTGACTTCTCCATCATACTCCTAATATGCTTTAATTCTTCTTGTATTTTATCTTCCATAACAAAGTGCTTTGTATTACAAAGTGTAAATTTAGAAAAATATTGTATTAGAGGCAAAGTTTTTTTATTTTTTTCTCAAAATGCCGGAAATTTTATATTTTTCTTCTGTCGTTTTCTTGAATTATACCAATTGTGTTTCAGTATTAACATAGAAAAAGTCTAAACCTCGAAAAAATATGTGGTTTGAGTATATTATGCTAAAAATGATGTGTAATTCGGGTTTAAGGATTAAAATACTATTTGGAGAGTGGCGTCTTTTGCAATGCCGAGGTTTGTATTGGCATTCCCCATATTTACAGCTATCTCAAGATATCCTGCTGAATTGAATAGCATCAATTCGTCTCCAAATGGAACATCACTGTATTTATTATGGATTTTATCGATAAAATCTTTTGGACTATAGTACATCCTAAACGGTTTGTTTGCTACATATGTATCAAATAAATCTTTGGTTACATTTAGTATCGCATTGCCGAATTTATCTATAAAAATAACGGTAGCTCTTATGGTATTGGCTGAAATTACAGGTTTCAAAGTAATTCTTTTGTTGATAGAGAGTACTCTTTCTCCAATGCTATCGAAATCATCTTGTTGTTGTGACTGAGCCACTAATTCAGCTATTGTAGTATAAAAATCTCCTGTTTTTTTACCGTATTCAATATATCTAATATCATTGATGTCAGGCTCATCAAAAATAAGTGACAATATACCATTGTCAGGAGCTATAAAGAAATAGCCATTTTTCTTCAATAATAAAAGGCGAACTCTCGAAGAGTAAAAACCATTTACTGCAATGACATGTACCGTATTCTTTGGATAAAATTTATATGAATTTGATAGCATAAACGATGCTTCTATTATATCAAAATTCCCTATTTCATTTGAAATATCAATCAATTGACTTTTAGGATGCATTGAAAGTATCGCCCCTTTTAAAGATGCGATATTGTAATTATTCTTACCAAAATCTGTTGTTAATGTAACAAAAGTCATTTGTGTTTTTATAAATTTATCACAAAGGTAATTATATATATTAAAAAATTATAATATTTATTAAAAAACATTTCATAAGCCCCTTGTTTTGGTAAATATATAAAAAGAAAAAAGATGATAACAAGAATCAATTTAAAATTTGATGCATTTTCTTGCAGACACTATCTATGGTTTGAGTATCTTTGCAATAAAATTAAAATTATGGTAAATATAAAGTTTGGAACAGATGGTTGGCGTGCGATTATCGCCAAGGAATACACGGTAGATAATGTGATGCGCGTATCAGAAGCTGCATCTAAATGGATGTTGGACAAAGGATATAAAAGGGTAGTCATCGGATATGATTGTAGGTTTGCCGGTAAGATGTTTAGTGAATACGCTGCTAGTATTTTTGCTGACAATGGAATCGAGGTTTTTATAGATGAGAATTTTGCTTCTACACCGATGGTATCGTTGGGTGTGGTGAAACTAAAAGCAGATTTGGGTATTGTGATTACTGCCAGTCACAATCCGCCATCGTACAATGGGTATAAATTAAAATCAAATTTCGGTGGTCCTACTATCCAAAAGGAAGTGACTGAGATAGAAAATATGATACCTGATAGCGTACCTGAGAACAAAGAAAGTTTTAAGGTTCATGTGGATAATTCTATGATTAAGTTTGTGGATCTTGAACAGATGTACATTGATCATGTATTGGAATACTTTGATATGGACTTGATAAAGAACGGAGTTGTGATGGCATATGATGCAATGTACGGTGCAGGTCAAAACGTGATAAGGAGATTGTTTCCAAAAGCTCATTTATTGCATTGTGAGTATAATCCGTCATTCAATGGTCAAGCCCCTGAACCAATACACAGAAACTTAAAAGAATTGTCAGAATTGGTAAAAAATAATCCTGAGATAAATCTTGGTTTAGCCAATGATGGTGATGCTGATAGAATTGGGCTTTATGACGAAGATGGAGAGTTCGTGGATTCACATCATATACTGCTGTTATTACTATATTATATGTATGAATTTAAAAAAGAAAAAGGAAAAGTTGTCGTTTCATTTTCTGTCTCAAATAAAGTTGAGAAATTGGCCAAAATGTATGGATTGGATTATCTTGTGACAAAGATTGGATTCAAATATATTGCGGAGATAATGATTCACGAAGATGTGATGGTGGGAGGTGAAGAATCAGGTGGAATATCTGTAAAAGGTCATATTCCTGAGAGAGATGGTGTATGGATGGGGTTATTGGTTATGGAATTAATGGCAAAAACAGGAAAATCTCTAAAGGAGCTTATTCAAGTTATTTATGAGAAAGTAGGACCTTTTAAGTTCAATAGGGATGATTTACACTTGGATGAAGAAGTAAAACAGGCGGTAGTGAAGAAATGTGAGAATGGAGAAATCAAAGAAATTGGAGGTAGGCCGATTGTAAAGGTTACCGATGTTGACGGTTGGAGATATTTCTTGGACGAAGATACTTGGGTGATGGTCAGACCATCTGGAACAGAGCCAGTACTCAGAGTATATTGCCAAGCTGAAACTACGGAGAAAGTAAGAGAAACATTGGATGCTGCGCACAAAGCGTTATTAGGATAAATTATGCTCCTTCCTTTTTTTAATAAAAACGGAATTGAAGCGGGTTGTGACGAAGCAGGTAGAGGACCTTTGGCGGGTTCTGTATTTGCTTCTTCTGTTATTTGGCCAAAGTCATTGCTCGTACCGGAAATAGATGATTCAAAAAAACTGAGTGAGAAAAAAAGACTTTTTCTGCGCGATTTTATTGAAAGAAATGCTATAGATTATCACGTTGCGATGGTTGATATTGATGATATAGCACGAATCAATATATTGAATGCCACTATTAAAGCAATGCATCTGGCATTGAATGGATTAACAGTCAAGTTTAACAGGATATTGGTCGATGGAAACCGTTTCAAAGACTATAAAAATATAGAATATCATACTATAGTCAAAGGAGATGGAAAGTATCTAAGTATTGCTGCTGCTTCTATTTTAGCTAAAACTTACAGAGATGAGTATATGCAAAAATTGGATAAGGAATATCCCTTATTTCAATGGGCAAAAAACAAAGGTTATGGGACAAAAGCCCATAGGGAAGCAATTTTGAAATACGGTCTAACAAAATATCATCGAAAGGAATTTTGTGAAAAAATATTGAAAAAAAAGAAATAATATCTTGCTCTTTTCAACAATTTTATAAGTTAATTGCGTTATATCAAGGTAAATACTCTGTATTTTCGTATATTTGTGAATTGTTTTGAAGAAATACAATGTAAATTTTGATTTATGTTTAAAACTCGTGTACTATATATATCTCAGGAAATGGATCCTTATACAAGTTTATCAGAGATGGGATCATTTATGAGAAAATTTATTTTGAATGCTAATAAGAAGTCATTTGAGATGAGGATATTGATGCCTAAATTCGGAACTATCAATGAAAGAAGGCACAAGCTTCATGAAGTTGTAAGACTATCAGGTATGAATATAATCATAGATGATGATGACTTCCCTTTGATTATAAAAGTTGCTTCATTGCCGGAATCCAGAATTCAGGTATATTTTTTGGATAATGAAGAATTCTTCAAAAGGAAGTTTATTTTCAAAGATGAGGAAGGCAATCCATTTGATGACAATGATAACAGGATGATTTTTTTCTGCAAGGGAGGAATGGAGACTGTAAAAAAATTCGGTTGGCCTCCTGACATTATTCATGCTAGCGGTTGGATGAGTAGTCTTATTCCATTGTTCTTAAGAAAAGTCTATAATGACGATCCTGTATATCAACACTCTAAAATAATATATACGCCATTTGTCAATCAGGGAGGAAATATATTGTCAGGTAATTTTAATGATAAGGTTCTGATTAATGATATGGCAGAGGATGATTTGTTAAATTATTTTGATGAGTCAGGAAATATAGATTTGGATTTAGGTGCTATGCTTAATTCAGATGGGGTTATTCTTCCAATTGAAGATGGAATGGAAAAGAATATTGAATTTTTAGAAAAAAATAATGTTCCGTACTATATACATAAGAGTGAGGACGAAAAGTATGTAGGTGATATGGAATTTTATCAACAAATAAAAGAAGGATAAAGTTATTTTCAATTCTTTGAACTACTCAAATAGTATATGCAGGTTTTCAATTGATGAAGATGTTTTTGTATTTGGTAATTTAATTATCATTTATCAACACTTCTTTGTGAAAAATACGTTATACTAAAACAAAAAAATATAATATAGAAATGAATAAAATTATTTATGTTTTATTATTGCTTATAGTGCTTTTTCAAAGTGCGTGTATCAAGTCTTCGGTAATAGGAGGAGATATATTGAAAGATGATGAGATCAATGTTGATTTTTCTGATACTTCAACTTTGAAAGCAAGAACAATTATCAATGACTCTTTTAAGGTTTACCCAAATTTTTTAGAATCATATATATTAGGGCAATTTCATGATGAGAATTTTGGGGATGCGAAAGCCAGTATATACTGTGATTTTCAGTATTTAGGTTCAATACCTGAAGCCAATATAACAAATGTTGATTCTGTAGTATTAACAATGGTTTTGGATACTTCTATGATAAATGGAGATAAAAATGCAAATCATACTATATCTATTTATGAATTGGACGAAGGGATTTATCTTGACAGAGATTCGATTTATTCAAATGAAGAAATCAAATACAACTCTCAGAAATTAGGGCAAAAAGAAATTTTTCCTATTATCGATTCAGTCACAGTTATTGAGCCAAAAAACGATACTGTTGTTTACAAAGAGCAAGTACGGATTTCTTTAGACAAAAACCTAGGAATAAGATTGCTAAGCGATACCAATAATCTAAAATCTGATACTTTGTTGAAGACAATGTTCAAAGGTATATACATAGAATCTAATATAAGTAATAGTTCTATGCTAAGTTTGAAGAGATTATCCAGCGGTAATAAATATGCGACAAGAATTGATGTATATTATACCTTAAATGATACTTTAAATAGAAGCACATTCACTTATGACAATATTGTGAATCATTTTAATCATAATTACTCATCAGCTAAAATCAAAGATTATTTTGATGATTTTGAAAAAGGAAATGAATTGCTTTTTGTTCAGGGAATGGATGGTACAGAGGTTGAAGTGGATATACCGTATTTAGAGTTTTTGAAAGGCAAGAACATCAATAAAGCAGAACTTGTATTATATGTTGTTGGCGGAAATGAAACTTTGGTAAGTTCACCAAAAAGATTGGTTACTAAATATCTAAATGACAACGGGAACTTAGAATTGATAGAAGATTATATATTTCCAAAAGATGTAAGGAATACCGATTCTAATATTTATTTTGGCTATAAGATAAAAAGCAAAGAAAACGGCAAAGAGTTAAGTAAATATATTGTAAACATTACAATGCATTTAAAGCAATTGCTTAAAGATGAAAAATACAGTACTAAATTGTTTTTGTATCCTGAAAATAGGATTCACGATCCCGGTTTTGCAAAATTAGCCGGTGTAAACAATAACAATCTTAAATCAAAATTAAAAATCACTTATTCAAACATTAACTAATTATGTGTGGAATTGTCGCTTATACCGGTAAGGAAAATGCTTTTCCGATATTGCTGGAAGGGCTAAAAAGACTGGAATATAGAGGATATGATAGCGCAGGGATTGCCATTCTTGATAAAAATATTAATGTTCTTAAGAAAAAAGGTAAAGTAAGCGCTTTGGAGTCCTATGTAACAAAGGATACAAATGGCACTATAGGGATAGGTCATACCAGATGGGCGACGCACGGTGAACCAAATGATATAAATGCTCACCCTCATCTTTCCGGAGACGGGAAAATAGTGATTGTGCACAACGGTATAATTGAGAATTATCAGACTTTAAAATCTGCCTTGATCGAACTTGGACATGAGTTTAAAAGCGATACAGATACAGAAGTATTAGTTCATCTTATAGAAGAATACTACAAGCGTAGTAGTACTTTTGAAGATGCTGTCAGAGTTGCTTTGCAAAAAGTTATAGGAGCATATGCTATTGTAGTCTATTGCATCGATGAGCCTGATATATTGATTGGAGCAAAAAAATCCAGCCCATTAGTAGTAGGAATAGGTGATGATGAATTATTTTTGGCCTCCGATGCTTTTCCTGTAATAAAGTATACCAATAAAGTTATTTATTTGGAGGATGAGCAAATGGCTATTATAAATTCTAATGGTGAGTATTCTATAAAAGATATTGACAATAATATCATTACACCGGAGATACAAGAATTGGATCTTACTATTCAAGTGATTGAGAAAGGAGAATACGAGCATTTTATGCTAAAGGAGATCTTCCAACAGCCATTGACGGTAATGGAAAGTATGCGTGGACGTATCAATCCTGTTGAAGGATGGCTGAGAGTGGGAGGACTAGCTAAACAAATGAATAAAATATCCAAGGCGAAAAGAATTATATTTGTAAGTAGTGGAACATCTTGGCATTCAGCAATGATAGGCGAGTATTTATTTGAGGACTTGGCAAGGATACCTGTCGAAGTAGAATATTCTTCGGAGTTTAGATACCGAAATCCTATTTTGAATAGTGACGATGTAGTCATTGCGATATCCCAATCGGGAGAAACTGCAGATACAATAGCTGCTTTGGAATTGGCAAAATCAAAACAAGCATCTACTTATGGTATTGTGAATGTGGTTGGTTCAAGGATATCAAGAATGACGGATACAGGCTCATACACTCATGCAGGACCTGAAATCGGTGTTGCTTCAACTAAAGCCTTTACAAGTCAACTGGTGGTATTATCATTGATGGCCTTGCATTTGGCGATAGAGAAAGGTACAATTCCACAGAGTTATGTGATGCAGTTATTGAGTGAATTGGAGGCTCTGCCGGATAAAATAACCAAGGTCTTAAATGATAATGAAAAAATAAAGTACGTAGCTTCAGAGATTAAAGATTCGACAAATGCCCTATATCTGGGAAGAGGTTACAATTTCCCAATTGCACTAGAAGGAGCACTTAAGCTGAAAGAGATCTCATATATACATGCAGAAGGATATCCTGCAGCTGAAATGAAACACGGGCCAATAGCTTTGATAGATAAAAATATGCCTGTAGTAGTGATTGCTACAAATAAAAGTGCATATTCTAAAATCGTAAGTAATATTCAAGAAATAAAAGCTAGGAAAGGTATTGTAATATCAATAGTGACGGAAGGTGATACAAAAATCAAAGAATTGTCAGATTACACTATCGAGATACCATATATAGCAGATCCACTTTCTCCTATTTTATCAGTTGTTCCTCTTCAGCTATTGGCTTATCATATCGCTGTGATGAGAGGATGTAATGTGGATCAACCTAGAAATTTAGCAAAATCAGTAACAGTAGAATGACACCCTAATAAATCCGATTTGGATTTGAAGAAAATATTATAAAATGGAAAGAACTTTAAACATTGAATACAATTCTGAAAAAGAAAAATTGATAATTTCAGAGTATGGAAGACATATTCAGAATCTTATAAAACATGCTCAGACTATCGAAGATCAAAAAGAGCAACAAGCTTTTGTTGAAGAAATCGTCGAGTTAATGAAAAAAATGAAAATCGGCAATAAAAAATCTCCTGAATATAAGGAGAAAATATGGATGCATGTTTATAAAATTGCCGATTACAATCTTAAAGCTATACCACCAAACGGTATTATTCCTGAGCCAAAGCCAAAGGACTTTAAACCGGGTAAACTTGAATATCCTTCTGCAGAAAAACACTATCGTCATTACGGACATTTAATCCATTCTTTAATGGATAAGGCTATTGAGATGGAAGATGGAGTGAAAAAAGAACAATTTATTGCTCTGATAGGTGCATATATGAAAATGGCTTATAAAACTTGGAGTTCAGATGTATATGTCAATGACAGGACAATAAAGCATGATTTGGAAAAAATGACTAATGGTAAACTCATTTTTCCTGAAGAGTACTCTATGGATTTATTGCTGGATAATATGAGAGAAAGTAAGATTCCAAAAGACCCAAGAGACAATCGAAGAAATAATAAGAAGAGAAAACCTCAGAAAAGGAAACAAAAAAGATAGCCTGTTTTCTTGTAGTCACTAGATATATTTTGTATATTTGGTATAATTCTTTACTCTGATTCTTTTTTAGAATCATAATTGGAGTCTGCTTTTTGAACAAAAAATTGCATTGCTATGAAAAGGATTATAGGAATCTTGCTTTTGCTTTTTACAAACTTAATTGTACTGAATGCTCAGCTGTTTGACGACTTTAGTGATGGCGACTTCCAATCTGACCCCCAATGGTTTGGCGATATTCAGAACTTTATTGTAAACGATCAATATCAGTTGCAATTAGATGCGGCTGATGCAGGAAATTCAAAGTTATTTGTAAAATACAATACTGTAGATAGTATGGAATGGAATCTGTATTTGAAGATGGATTTTAATCCTTCCAATTCCAATAAATTGAAGATTTATTTAATGGTTGACAGTACAGTATTAGACAGTACCTCAGGATATTTTATAAGAATAGGTGAAAATGGCAATGATGACAATCTAAAATTTTACTCTGTTGAAAGTGGAAATGAAACTTTGCTTGGTGAAGGAGAATTGGGATTGTTTTCAAAAGCTTTTGCTGTTAATCTCAAAATAACAAGGCAATCTTCAGGTTTTTGGACTATTTTAATCAAAAAGGAAAACAAGTTTTATAAAGAGGATTTTCAGGTTTTTGATGATAAATTGTACTTTGATTCAGCATATTTTATGCTAGATATGGATTATTCAAAAACGAGAGTTAATAAATTTATTTTTGATGATATCGATATAAAGCCGTTTGAATATGATAACATAGCTCCTGTGCTCAATGAAGCAAAGTTATTGGACAAGACTAGATTGATCCTCACTTTTGATGAAGAATTGGATAAAACAAGTGCTTTGCAAAAAGCTAATTATACTATCGAAGAGAATGGACTTAATCCGGCTGAAATAATATATGATAATAATATTCCAAATAAAGTAGAATTGAGATTTATTACTCCTTTTGGAAGTGGAAAGAATTATACGATATCAGTTAAAGGCATAAAAGACTTGAAGGGTAATGCAATTTTAGAAAAACAAAGTACTTATTTTTACTTGATAGAGTCACCAGGATTAGGGGATATTGTTATAAATGAAATATTGTTTAATCCCCATAAAGGAGCAAGTGATTTTATCGAATTGATTAATATTTCAAAAAAATACTTAAGTCTTAAAGGTGTAAAGATATCGAATGAGGCTAAGGTTGATAAAATAGAGAGAATTGAAGACGAAATTGTATTGTCAACAGGTGACTATATTTGTATTTCCGCTGACACAAATAGTGTAATCAACAATTATTTTGTACCGGATAGTGCTTTGCTATATCAAAATAAGTTGCCTGGATTTGATGATGATGAAGGTAATATAAGTATAACTTATTTTGACTCCATTTCCAAAATAGATATTATGATAGACTCCTTTGATTACTCTGAGGATATGCATTCTTCGTTCATAACGGATGCTGAAGGAGTAAGTTTGGAGCGTAAAAACCCTTTTTTGTCTACCAATGATAGATTTAATTGGACTTCAGCTTCGACAATCACAGATGGAGCTACACCGGGATACAAAAACAGTGTTTTTTTTGAATCTGTTTCAGACACGACTGAAGTTATAGTATTGGAAAAAAAGGTCTTTTCTCCCAATAGTGACGGGGTTGACGATGAATTGATCATCAGATACAGCTTTGAAAATCCTGATAACTATGCTAATTTTTATATTTTTGATTCAAGGGGAAGATTGGTTAGTCAAATAGTCAATAATGAACTATTAGGTACGCGTGGTATTGTTGTTTGGGATGGCTATGTAGATTCAATGAAAGTTCCGATAGGAGTATATCTACTATATTATAAGATAGTTAGTGAAACGACAAATGTTATTATTGGAAAGAAAACATTTGTTTTAGCAGATTATTTAAAATGATTTTATAATTTTGTGTGATTTCCTGTCATATTTTTGCTATAATTTAAGGTAGGAATTTTTAATGTCAGGAAGATGAAAATTATTTAATCAATGAGAATCTCAACATCCATACAACGTTTGCTTATGGGGCTGATAACGGTAGTAATACTATTGATATTTTTCCAGCCTGATATCCCGTTGGTAATGTCTTTGAGTGAGAATGCAATTTGGGTTATTTTCGCATTATTATTGTTATCGATATTATTTTTGATATTGAAAAAATCAAATCTTGTATATTTTACGATGTTTAGCGCGGCTATTTTGACTCTTTTTCTTAAAGATTTGTCAAATACAAATCTGATGTTTCGAGCTAAAGATTTGAATACATCCTCATTGCATATTATGCACTTCAATATTTTGGATGTGGAAGAAGACAAGGATCAGTTTATTGAAAAAATAAAGGATTCAAATCCTGACATAGTTTCGTGCCAGGAGCTTAGCCCTGCTTGGAATAAGTTTTTGAAGAAAAGACTAAAAGACGAATATCCATATACCCTTTCTATTAATCAATTTGACCCGGATGCAAAACTTGTTTTTTCAAAGTATGAGTTTATAAAGAAAGATACATTTTACTTATCAGGGCATCCCCAACTCGATGCTATTATCCGTTTTGAGGATAATCCCGTAAATATACTTTTCACATATGTTTTGCCATATTCTATGGTTGGTGAAAATGCAGGTAATCACTATCAACTTGAAGACTTATCTGATTATATCAGCAAAAAAGAAATAATGCCAATGATGATTGTAGGTGAATTCAATCAAGTGTATTGGGCTAGGAGAGTGCGTACTTTTTTATATGATACCAAACTCAATAATGCTAGAAGATCTGTTTCATTCGCTGTAAGAAATCCATTGGATCACATCTTTTATTCCAAACAGCTTAGATGTACAAAACTCGAAGAAATATTCGACGACAAGTCCAATCATATAGGAGTTGAAGGAGCTTTTAAATTAGCGAGGTAGTAACTAAAATATTACCCTCAAATGAATTTGGGGACTATTCTTATGGTGCATTCTCAAACCTTATAGGTTTCAA
Source organism: Saprospiraceae bacterium (assembly GCA_027011385.1). Classification (GTDB taxonomy): domain Bacteria; phylum Bacteroidota; class Bacteroidia; order Chitinophagales; family Saprospiraceae; genus JADJGA01. The sequence continues at coordinate 12,579 of JALVAD010000487.1, forward strand.
AAATCTATAAGGTTTAGCTACGCCGAGGAATTTTGATCGTCAATTATCTGCAGGGTATCAAGTTCTTTCAGTTTTGGAATGAAATTGTGGAGGAAGTTGAACCTGTTCCGTAAGAGCTAATAAGATTTATACGGGAAGGTTGCTTGGCAAAATATTTAGCCGAATTATTTAACTTCGGGCATTTTATTGAGGAAAACAGGAAATATTGCCTACTTTGACATTTGTACTTTATCTATATAAAATTTGATTGTTGATATTCCTTCAAGAGAATCTTTCCTGGTAAATTGTTCTATTTTTATCGAATGTTTTCCCGGTTTATCAAACTTAAAAGACTTTCTTAACAGTGTATTAAAATAATAAATATTTCCATTTTTCTCACCATACCAAATACCATAAGGATTTGACAAATTGATACTGACTATATCAGTATCTTTTTTCTCCTTAAAATCATCTGTGATTCTCAAATAGATATTTTCATAGGGGTAATCATCGGTGTGTTCCAATCCAAAATATATATCGTATGGAACATTTTGTTCTACATCGAAACTCGCATTAAAGGAATCCGTATATACCCAAATATTATCGTCAGGCAAATCTTTTTCTACATAAAACATATGATTATTTCCGCAAGAAAACAACAGGAATAACAATAATAATGGAAAATATCTCATCATTTGCTTTTAACCAAAATCATCAAAGTATATTTGTTCTTTTGGCACTCCCAAATCATCCAAAGTCTTCATTATAGAAGCCGCCATAGCAGGAGGTCCACAGTAGTAGTATTCGCATTCTTCCGGTTCGGGATGATCTTTTAGGTATTGTTCATAAAGTACATTCATAATATATCCCTTGAAACCATCTCCCGGAGCATCAATATTCTCTTTTACTTTCCAATTATCTTCAGGTAATGGATTGTCAAGAGCCACGAAAAACTTAAAATTGTCAAACTCTTTTTCTATTTCTCTAAATTCTTCGATATAAAATAATTCTCTTCTTGTCCGTCCACCATACCAGTAAGAGACCTTGCGTTTACGCTGTTTTTCAGTATGGAACATATGGAATATATGTGAACGCAAAGGAGCCATTCCTGCACCTCCACCGATATATATCATTTCACGATCGGACTTTTCATTGATGAAAAATTCTCCATAAGGTCCGGAAATAACAACTTTATCACCGGGTTTTTGGTCAAAGACATATGAAGAACATACACCGGGATTGATATCTTTCCAATTATTTTTCTCCCTATCCCAAGGTGGAGCAGCTATACGTATATTAAGCATAATAATATCACCTTCTGCCGGGTGACTTGCCATTGAATAAGCGCGGAATTGTGGTTCTTCATTTATCATTTTCAAGCCCCACATTTTGAATTTGTCCCATTCTCCTTTAAAAGTGTTAGGGTCTTTGTGATATTTTGGATGTGCTGTAATATCGAAATCTTTGAATTCTACTTTAAGTGGCGCAGGTACATCGATTTGGATATATCCACCGGCTTTGAAATCCAAATGCTCTCCTTCAGGTAATTTCACTACAAACTCCTTGATAAATGATGCAACATTGTAATTTGAGATCACCTCGCATTCCATTTTCTTAATTCCAAAAATCTCTTCAGGAATTTTTATTTTTATATCATCACGCACTTTCACTTGACAGGCAAGTCTCACACCCTCATTAGCTTCTTTCCTGCTCAAATGGTTCATTTCGGTAGGTAATACATCTCCACCACCCTCTTCCACAGTGCATTTACACATAGCACAAGTTCCACCACCACCGCAAGCACTGGGCAGAAAAATATCATTATCAGCCAGTGTGCTTAAAAGTGATGATCCGGGATCTACTTCCTTTGCTTCGTCCACTTTATCATTGATTATCAACTTAACCTTACCTTGTGGCAAAAGTTTTTTTCTTGCAAACAAAAGCATAATTGATAGTAATAAAATAATGACTACAAATACTACTACCGATGTTATAATAAAATTAAAATCTATTGCTAATACCATTATATTAATTTTTTATTTGCCACTAAAAAAGATAGCAGGATCAATTCCCATCAGACCCATAAATGCCATTCCCATTAAACCTGTTATGATAAATGCTATACCCAAACCTCTAAGAGGTGCAGGAATATTTGAATACTTCAATTTTTCTCTAATCGCTGCTATAGCTATAATCGCAAGAAACCATCCAAAACCACCTCCTAAACCAAATGCCACACTTTCCGTGAAATTATATTCTCTGGAAATCATAAACAAAGACGCTCCCAAAATCGCACAATTTACGGTGATTAGCGGTAAAAATATGCCTAGGGAATTATAAAGTGCAGGTGATATCTTCTCGATAACCATTTCAACCAATTGTACCATTGATGCAATAACTGCAATAAATAATATAAACCTCAAGAAGGTCAAATCCATTCCCAATAAACCACCTTCAGACAAAATATAGTGATTGATCAACCAATTAATAGGAACTGTTATCCCTAATACAAATATTACTGCCAAACCCAGTCCCATAGCTGTTTTTACGGATTTGGATACAGCCAAATACGAGCACATACCGAGAAAATATGACAAAACCAAGTTCTCGACAAATGCTGACCTTATAAATATATTCAAAAAATCTTCCATCTTTATATTTTTTACTTTTTATCTAAGAAATATCTATTAATTTGGGAGTTTTGCTTCTTTGATACCAAATAATCAAACCCATTATAAATAGAGCAGCCGCCGGCAAAACCATCAGATTATTATTGACATACCAACCAAAATATGGATTTGTAGTAGTATCAATCCAAAAATCTGAACTGGCTCCTATTATTTTCATCTCTAAAGGTGTCCCGGAAAGAAGTGTTCCTCTACCAAATAATTCTCTAATAAATGAAATTATTACGAGTATGATTCCATATCCCAAACCATTACCAATACCGTCAAGAAATGATTGCCAAGGTTTATTTGCCATAGCAAACGCCTCCAATCTTCCCATCACTATACAGTTGGTTATAATCAATCCGATAAATACTGACAATTGCTTATACACAGGATAACTGTAAGCTTTTAATGTCAATTCTACTATTGTTACCAAAAAAGCAATCACTACCAATTGTACGATCATCCTAACCTGCTTTGGTATATAATTTCTCAATAATGATATCGTCAGATTTGAAAATGCTATCACAAATGTAACTGCGATTGCCATCACTATCGAAGGTAACAACATCGAAGTCACAGCGAGTGCTGAACATATACCCAGTACCTGTACTGTAACCGGATTATTATCATTTAGTGGATCAAAAAGCAATTTTCTTTCCTTTTTTGTCATAGGAAACAATGCTTTTTTGCTTTCTTTTACTTCAGCCATTTTTTATAATTTATTTAGTTTTTTTCAAAAATTCATAATAATTTTCAAGACTCGTTTTAAGCATATCTGTTATTCCATCAGAAGTTAAAGTCGCTCCGGAGATAGCATCTACATCGTGTTCTTTGTCAACTGCACCACCTTTTCGCACATTTATTGATACCAATTTTCCTGAATTATCAAATATCTTTTTGCCTTTGAATTGAGCAGGAAACTTGGGATTATCTTTCATTTCCGCTCCCATACCAGGTGTCTCCCCTTTGTGGTCAAAGCTCGCTCCTACTATCGTATTTTTATCCGAATCCAAGGCAAGATAACCGCTTATCTCATCCCACAAACCTTTACCAAACAATCTCAAGATGTAAATACTTTTCCCACTTTTGTCTTTAAATGTGTAAAGGGGCAAAAATCTCTTGTCTTTAGGTTTCCTCATTTCTACTTTCATATCGATATTTTCAGCTTTCCCTCCTTTGTAACCGTTTTTTATCATTTCTTCTTCACTCACGATATTCCCTTTTGTATCTAAAACAGATTGATTTACATTTTTTGTAAAAATATCTATTATTTTAGCATCGTTAAGTGAAGCCACATCTTCACCTAACTTGTCTTGTATAGCACCTAATACAGCTCTTTTCTCAAAGAGAAGTTCATTTTGCTTGTGTTTTTCTTTTAGACCTGTGTACATCAATGACAAAACCAAGGCAACGAAGGCTGTCAACAATGCCGTAAATCCTATTATGTATTTTGAACTATTCACTTTTTAAACGTTTTTTGATGTGTTTTGAAATAATAAAATGATCGATTAATGGTGCGAATGAATTCATAAACAGAATTGCTAACATCCACCCTTCAGGATACGCAGGATTGATAACTCTGATTAACATTCCTATTACACCAATCATAAATCCATAAATCCATTTACCTCTAAAAGTACCCGATGCAGTAACAGGATCGGTAGCCATAAAAAATATAGCCAAAACAGCTCCACCAATATAAAAATGATAATACCAGGGAATGGTCATCAATGGAGTAGCACCCCACATATTGAATAAGAATCCCGATAATGCAATACCCAATATAGCACTTAATGTAATTCTCCAATCAGCTATCCCGGTCAACAATATCAACAATCCTCCTATGAGCAATAAAGGTTTTGATGTCTCTCCAATGGAACCCGGTATTGTACCCCAAAGCATATCTTTGGTAGAATAAACTTGTGTCACGGCATCCCAACCACCATCTTTTGCAATCGCCAATGGAGTAGCTCCGGTATAACCGTCTACTATTGTCCAATGGGGATTGAATTGGGGAAGCCCGAACCAATCAAAAATTGTATTGAAAAAACCTGTGTGAAACCAACTGTAATCAGGACTTACTCCAGCAGCTAATTTGTCAAAACCACTTACCCAAACCTCATCTCCGGATATAGCCAAAGGGTATGCAAAAAATACAAAAATCCTCGCTAATAAAGCAACGTTCCATATATTCATCCCTGTACCACCAAAGACCTCTTTACCCAATACAACAGCGAAAGTGATGGCTATTGCCAATATCCACAATGGAATATCAGGTGGCATAATCAAAGGTATCAATGCTCCTGAAACTAAGAATCCTTCTTCGATACCTTCACCTTTTTTTGAAGCAAAAACAAATTCCCATCCTAATCCAACTACCATTGTCACAATAAAAATAGGTAATAGCTTGATAATTCCGTGGGCTATTTTAAGATTCCAACCTGAAAATAATTCCGTATATTGTCCTAAGGCTAAAAAATGCTGATGTCCAATATTGTATATACCAAATATATATGCCGGTATTAGACCAATGACGACAAATGTCATCAATCTCTTTAAGTCCATCCTATCTTTTATATGAGTACCTACTCCGGATGTAACATCTTTTGGCACGAAGAAAAATGTAAAAAAGCTTTCCCACATAGAGAATAGAAGCGGCTTTTTTAATTTATCCGGCTCGATTTTTTTAAAATATTTTAATATTCTTTTCATTTATATAATTAATTTTTATCCTAACTTTTAAACCTTGAACTTTAAAACCTTGAACTTTAAATACTTTTATCTTTATACTTTCTACTTTTATCTTTAAACCTTGAACACCTATCCTTGCTCTATCATCATCCTATGCCCATCTCTCAATATCGCTTGAAATTCTTGTTTGGAAGGGCAAATAAATTCACATAATGCCAGATCTTCTTCAGCGAGTTCGTTTATACCAAGACCTTCCATTTGCTCAATGTCTCCAGCTAGTATTGACTTCATCAAATGTACCGGATAAATATCCATCGGTAATACTTTTTCGTATATACCAGTCGCTACAAAAGCACGTTTTTGACCATTTGTATTGGTATCTACATCCATTTCTTTATTGACTCCAAACCATTGATCAATGAATGCTTTCCAAAATGTTGGTGTTTTTTTCTGCGAAATTAACCATCCAAAAGGAACATAATCATCTCCTTCTTTGATAATAGAAACTTGGTTGTCAAAAGCATTTAAATACTCTCCAAACATTTTTGTTTCACCCGACAACACATTACCTGATATAACTCTACATTTCACATTTTTAATGCACACTTTTACAGTATCGGAAACATCAGCACCAATATATGTTTTCAGATATTTTGCATCTATAACTTCATCACCGGTAATAGCAATTATCCTTTGAGCATCATATATATTGTTTAGGAACATACTTCCAAATGTTATCACTTCTTGAACTCCCAATACCCACACCTTATCCTCTCCTCTTATCGGAGCAGTATGATGAATCTGTACGCCTACATTACCTGATGGGTGAGGTCCCTTGAAATATGTTTTTTCGACACCTTCTGCTTTTGCAAACGCATCGGAAGGAGCTTTGGCTTTATTTGCATTCAATCCCAAATACACTTTTCCGGATGTGAGTTTTTTAAGTACTTTCAGACCGGTTCGAAACTCCTTTTCTCTTCCTTTTACAACAAAGTCCATATCAGCGGCTAAAGGCGCAGTATCAAATGTGGAAATAAAAATATTTTTAGGAATGATATCCTTATCAGGAACATAATCATATGGACGTTGTCTTATCAAAGGCCAAAGACCGGACTCCAATAGAAAATCAACAAGTGAATCTCTATCAACAGTGTCTAAATCCGGCGTCTCAAATTTTCTATAAGTGATATCCTTATCTGCTGCGATTACGATTTGCTTTATTGATCTTCTTTCTCCCCTCCGTATGGCGATTACTTCTCCGCTTACAGGAGCAACAAACTTCAATTCAGTTTTCTTTTTATCATAAAACAAAAGATCTCCGGCTTTAACTTTATCACCTATTTCAACAACTACTTTTGGAATCGGAACAACACCCCTAAAATTTCCGGGTTGAACCGCATAATTTTTTATCTCAATATCGTCGAAATAAGTCTTGGCAGCTTTCCCTTTAATATTTATATCAAATCCTCTATTTAGAAATATAATTTTGTTATTAGCAACAAAATTAGGCTTTTTATTGGCATTGAACATATCGATGTGTATATTGTATTTATTTAAAATATTTTAAATCATAAAATAACATCAAATATACGTTCGATATATTAGATAAATAAGTTTTAACAAAAAATTTTTGACATCAACTTCTTATTTAGACTATTTTGTCATAAAACGACAAAATATCTTTTTTTTAACAAGGAACAGCACCGGTCCCGAAAGTCGATTTTCCCAAAGACCGGTACCATTCCACAAAACGTTTCATTATGTTAACACAAAAAAAGCTTTTTTCAACTGATAACCAAACCTATAAGGTTTTGAAAACCTTATAGGTTTAAACAACAC
>JALVAD010000488.1 GCA_027011385.1 Saprospiraceae bacterium
CACTAAAACTATTGCAAAATTTGATTAATTTTTTTTTCTATGGATTTTTCACATCAGTGATTATTATAATTTTAATGCACCTTATTATACCTAGAGAGTCGTTATATACTCTTTTAGTAGCGACTTCTAGAACAGGTCTTGAAAAACATTCAATCAACGGGCAAGAGATTAACTTATTTACATTGATATTGAACCTTACTCGTTTTTTACTTTTCTCTGCAATACTCATTTTCTTTAGAAAAGTGGTAATGAAATTTGTTGTAGGGAACATATTTGGTGAATCTACTAGGAAAAATTTAAAGTATATGGGACTAAGTACTATAATGCTAGGAATCTTAAAAATGTTTATGAATGTTTATTTGCCATATGTGTTTGGTAAAGGGCTCACATTATTTTCTCTTAATTTCAAAGGATTCGAATCAACTTACTTCATAATTGCCCTTGGTCTTTTATTTATATACATGTCTAAAGTATTAAAGGAAAGTTCCATTTTGAAAGAGGAAAATGCTCTAACGATATGAAAATAGTTATTAATTTAGATGTGATGTTAGCTAAAAGAAAAATGCGAAGCAACGAATTGGCTAAGAAAATAGGTATAACAACGGCAAATTTATCAATTTTAAAGACAGGAAAAGCCAAGGCAATTAGATTTTCTACTTTAGAAAAAATTTGTGAGACATTGGATTGCCAGCCAGGAGATATAATGAAGATTGAAAAGAATATGAAGTGATTTTTTTATTTTTCAGTAAATCGATCCGGTATTATAGCACTTGTCTGACCTCAGACAAAGCTTCGGTATTTGACCTCATAAGTGTTTTTCTTACTTGTGTCTTTCTCATTGCTTGTTACCCATAGGCTATTTTCTAATTTCAATATAGTTTTTAGCAGTTAAAACAGGATTTTTGAAGTTTTAAAATCTTTTAAATTGCGAGTTATTATAATATCAATTTGATTTTCAACTGCTGTGTAATATTGAATTGCATCTTCAAAGTCTTTAAAATCAGATTCAAGTGAAAGAGTAATGATTTTATCATCCATTGGCAATACTTCAATAAGAACTTTAAACTTCCTTGAATTAATAACGATTATTTTAATTTGCTTATGCATAACTAGAGTCTGCGCATTAACCCCAATTTCACTATCGTTTTACACCCTAATTATTTGATATTCAGCATTCATAAATTTCTATTTTTAGGTTTTTGTGCAGTCTGACGGCTAATGATATACAGCGTAGTTACAAAAATACAAAGAAAATCACGAATTAAGCAATTAATAATAAATTTGAATTGAAATTTATGGGATATTAAACATTAAACAAATCTATGCACCTTCAAGAGCCTGTTCTTTTTTCATTACTGGATGAAGTGCTTTTTGTCTATTTAAATATTCAATCGATTGCTCAAGAGACATATCTTTAATTTCTCCACTCACTTTATCACGAATTTTTCGTAATTTATCGACCATTTTTTATATTATTTTTTAAGAAATTGCCCTTCTAAGCCAATGAGGAGCTCACCTTACGATTCTGATATGCCTTAGGTATTATAATACAGTCTTTTAAGATGTGTGCTTAGTTGCCAGATTTCATACATTAAACTTTTTACTTTGAACTTTACCCTTTGTATTTGATATTATCTTTTCTCAGAATAACAACTATATAAAGTTACTCTTTCTTTGTAATAATAAGCTTTCGATAAATTATACCATTAATATGACTAATTTTAATAATATATATACC
>JALVAD010000489.1 GCA_027011385.1 Saprospiraceae bacterium
TATTATTTCTTTTAGTATTGGTCAATCTTTTAGCGTGTTCAAAAACTGAAAATACTAATGAGCAATTTTATGGAACATGGAAAGATGAATTTTCTTACAATGGTGTAGCTGAAGTGAATGGAGTTATTGACTCTGTAAGTTATCCAAATATAATTTATAAGTTTCTTGATAATGGGAGATATGAGACTATCGATGAGGTTCCTTGGGGAATAAAGGTAAACGGAGAATGGGATTATGACGAGTCATCTGAGACAATAACTTTTGTACCTGACACTTCTATGTATGGAGATTTGGGCTTCAAGAAGTCATACAAATGGGATGTTATTTCGGTAAATGATCAAACACTTGAAGTTATGTTCAAATATTGGGGAACATCTTCGGAAGTGGGAGCAGACACGCTTCAGTTTCAATTCTACAGGAAATTTGTAAAGCAGTAATACAATTAGCCGTTGGTTTCCCCACATTGTCATCTTGTATAATTCTAATAAAAGGGAAGTTATGCTATAATTGGGGAGGATTACCCAATCCCCTACCTGAAGTAGGGGGTTATTCTTATGCTTTGATTGTCTAAACCTTATAGGTCTTGAAAACCTATAAGGTCTATAAGGTTTGTGAGTGCATCATAATAAACTTAGCCCCCAAATTTATTTGGGGGATTGTGTATAACGCGCTATTTTTGCATAGTGCGCTTTAGCGTACTTCATCATCTAATTACGGTTATATCTCCTGAAAAAGGCAATATTTCGTCATCCAAGAACCTTATCATAAAGAGGTAAACATATACTCCGGGATTAACTTTTTGACCTTTGAAATCTCCGTCCCAACCAAGATATGCTTCACCCAATGGTATATTATTGGTTTTGTAAATCAACTCACCCCACCTATCATAGATAAACATTTGGTCTATTTCTACAGCAGCTTTGACGTTGTAAGCAGTAAAATAATCATTTTTTCCATCTCCGTTTGGTGTGAAAACATTGGGTATTCTTATTTTTCTGTTTTTATTAACATATACAGTCATATCATCTCTTGCTGCACATCCGGTTTCATCTTGTACCACTGTAAGTGTATATTTTTGGTCGTGATAAGGAAAAACATCTGTATCCAATTCAGAGGAATCACTCATATTGTAATTTGGAGTCCAAACATAAGTTACATCATATTCAGGCGGTAAATAATTACCATCTAATGAAGTCATATCACCTAAATCTATGGTTTGATCAGGACCGGCATCAACTAAAATCTCTTTTGGATCGATAATTTCGATATTTATAGAATCTCTACAACCTTTTTTGTCTTGAATAAATAGATTGTAATCGCCAGCTTGCAAATCATAAAATATTGGTATAGTCTGGAAATTCTTTCCGTCAATACTAAATTGATAGGGGGGATTACCTTCACTTCCTTTGCCCAAAATTGTACCATTTTTATCGTGTGCACAAATGGGATTTGTGCTTTCTCCATCCACATTGAGAGTGAAATCTGCACAACAAGGTTCTACGTATATAGGCACAAGCTTAGTTACAAGACACCCCTTAGAACTTTCCACTGTAAGAGCAACAATTTTGTCACCAAATGAATCATAAATCACATCATGAGGACCTATATCTCCAGAACTGATTGGCGAGGCACCATCTCCAAAAGCCCAAGTATAATTAACTATCGGGTCGGTTTCCGAATCGGATTGATTGGTAAATCTGATAGTTTTATCGCATTCAAATTCATTTAATGCATCAATGGTAAAATCAGCTTTTGGTCCCAGAAATGTTCCGGTTCCACCAAAATCTATTTTGAATCCCAAGCCGGAGCGACTATAATTATTGACCACCAGCACATATGATTTTCCCGAAACCATATCGATTGGAGCTATGAAATTATTTGAATTATTATTGCATCCGGGGGCTTCACTTACGTCTTTTTCACCTACCCTTAACCCCGTTGGTCCGTTACAAGCAGACCATTGTTCTACAGGTAAAGCATTTCCATTTTCATCTCCATTTGCCCCTGAAGCCATACATCTTATCATTTTTTTACCTGTACAATCATCGATTCCGTTTGGTAATTCATAAAGGGCAAAATCCAAGTCATCTGTTACTTTGAGTTCATTGTTATTAGGAGTCAATGTAAATGTAAGTGTTCCCGATTTGTCGCAAGTCCATTTATACCAAGAAGAAGCAAATTCTTCTTGTATGCATGAATTTGGGTCTATTTCATTTTTATCATCTCCTGCTCCTACCAAACTTTCGATTAGAAAGCTGGATTTATCACAAAGTACCACACCGTCTTTGCAATCGCTTTCAGGGCTTGGAACCGGGGTAAACTCATCGATACAAAGCTTAAAACTGCCTTCACCTCCCACACTCGACTCTATCATGATATAATATGTCTTACCTATTATTAAATGATCAACTACAAGTTCATCCGTTGATTCCGTACTGCCTCCTGAGCATGCCAAAAAGGAATTACAATCATTGAAGACAAGTATTTTTGGGCTTCTCATTGTACCACCAAGCCCTTTACCGAAAACTCTAATTGAAACAGCGGTTTTTTTTGGTATAAAACTAAACCAGACTCCATTTTGAAATTTTAGAAAAACACAACTGTTTGGAAATTCAGGATCTGCTGTTGCTCCGACATTGGTAAATTCTCCTGACTCAGAACAATATCCATCTGTAAAATTGATAAATTTGGCATACTGACAATTGTCAAATGTGTATTGCGCATCTAGAACTTGTGGTATAGATATAACGTAAAGTATAAAAGATATTATCGTGTATAGTTTTTTCATTCGTATAGTAATTGACCTATGTATTTAACTATAAATACTATAAAAAACTTGTACCAAGATATAAGTAATTCATCAAATTAACAGATTTTAACTTTTTCCAAATAAGTTCTTTTCGACCAATTCACATATAATATGCCCGATCATTATATGTGATTCTTGAATTCTCGGAGTATCTTTTGAGGGCACTGCTATCAGAAAATCCGATATTTCCCGCATCTTACCACCTCCTTCACCTGTTAATCCTATTGTGATTACACCTTGAGTTTTTGCTTGCTCAAATGCATGGACAATATTCTCGGAATTTCCTGATGTGGATAGACCGAACAAGATATCGCCTTTTCTTCCTTTTGCTTGAATTAATCTCGAAAAAATATATTCATAGCCATAGTCATTTCCGACAGCAGTCAGATATGAGGTATTGACATGTAGTGCCTCGGCAAATAATGGTGGTCTGTCAAAATAAAATCTTCCTGAAAATTCAGCTGCCAAATGCTGAGCATCCGCTGCACTCCCTCCATTTCCACAAAAAAATACTTTTCCGTCCTTTCGAAAAACATCCGTAACCATACCGACTATCTCATCGATTGTTTTCAGTATGATTTCACTATTTAAAATAACTGTTTTTACTTCAATACTATTTTTTATTATTTTTTTAATCATGAATTTTGTGATTTTTTTATTTCCTCAATCAATCTGTCTTTTCCTACAGTTGCAACTCCAATTTTACCACAAGCCAATCCTCCTGCAATATTGGAAAAACAAGCAACTTCAGAAGGATTATACCCTGAGATAAAGAAAAGGGTTGCTACACTTAATACTACATCTCCTGCTCCGCTAACATCAACTACATCCCTGAGTTTTGTAGGAATAATTTCCGAATTATTATTGCCTTTTGAATAGTAAATTCCTTTTGAGCTAAGGGTGATGAACAGGTTTTTATACTGTAATTTCTCATACAATTCCTTGGCGGTTTTATCCAGAGAATCCTTGTTGGGAGCAATTTGTTTGTTCAATGCAGAACTGACCTCTTTAAGATTTGGCTTGAAGAGATCTACGTTTTTATAGCTGAAAAAATTATCGAATTTAGGATCAACAGAGATGAATATGTTTTTTCCCTTTGCTGTGTTAATTATATTATGAATCGTATAATCATCTAAAAGCCCTTTGTCATAATCCTGTATTATTACAGCATCAATTTTTTTATTATCAACAATATGATTGAACGTTTCCAGCAGTTGTTTTTTTGTATTTTTATCGATGGTTTCGACATCTTCTTCATCAATCCTCATTATATGTTGCCCCTTGGACATTATACGGGTTTTCACGGTAGTTTGGCGAGTTTTATCTTTTATAATATATCCGGTAGAAATCCCATTTTCATCAATGCAATCTATAAGTTTCTCGCCATTATTATCATCTCCAACAATACTTAGTAAAAGAGGATTCGACCCAAGAGATTTTATATTTAGTGCAACATTTGCCGCACCTCCGGGCATTATTTCTATATTTATTTTTTCCAGAATAGGCACGGGTGCTTCAGGAGATATTCTACTGACTTTTCCTTTCAGATACCGGTCAAGCATAATATCCCCTATGATAAGTACATTATATGATTTTAATTTATTATTCATCAACTATTCGTTTGCGTTTTGATATACCGGACGATTTGTGAACTTGCATTTTTATTCTTTTCAAAGTAACCACCAATCCTATTTTGAACTTCTTTGTAAAAATCTTTATTACTCAAAGATATAATAATTTCTTCAAATTGATTTGCATCATTGATAGAAAAAAAGGAATTGTTGGATACCAAATAGTTTGCTTCCGTGAATCTTTTGTAATTAGGACCAAAAATAACAGGTATCATATATGCTCCGGGTTCGAGTGTGTTGTGGATACTCTTGCCAAACCCCCCACCTATATACGCGATATCTGCATATCTGTATATTCGCGAAAGTATTCCTATCTTATCAATAATGAGGATATTGTATTTCCCCGTGTTGTTTTCGCTATATTTATTGATTTTGTATCCCGAAAATTTTTGGATAATGTGATTGATTTGTTTTTCGGAAATTTCGTGAGGAGCAATAATTAGATTGTATTTTTTTACCAACAATTCTTTATTTGCTGACAGAATATCTATATCTTTTTCCCAAGTGCTACCACAAATAAAAACCTCCTTTTTATTAGAGATAAATCGTTCTATTATTTTGTCACTAAAGCTTTGATGCGTGATTTCTACAACTCTATCTATTCTTGTATCACCGGCTTTTTCAACATTATTTAAATCGTGATTTTTTAAAATGGATACAGTAGAATCATCTTGAGTAAATATCTTATCAACTTTGCGCAGTTGATTGAGAATTATTTTATTTATTGATTTGAATAAGCGATGATTTTCTTCCAAAAGCACAGAAATAAATACCACTTTTCGCTTTTTATCATTCAAATATTTCAAGTAATTATACCAAAAATCATATTTTACAAAAATGCTTATTTCCGGATTTATTTTATCTATAAATTTTTTAGCCTTAGTCGGTAAATCCAAGGGTAAATACAGGATATAATCGGCATATTTGTAATTTTTCATACTGTTAAAACCCGAGGGTGAGAAAAAACTCAATACAAAAATATAATCCGGCATTTGATGTTTTAATTTTTCAAAAACCGGTCGCCCTTGTTCAAATTCACCCAAAGATGAACAATGCATCCAGATTACTTTTTTATTTTTGAGATCAGGAATGCTTTGCTCCTTTCTACCATTTACCCACATCCTTGCTTTATCATTAAAGACAGCTACTATTTTTATAGTGATTCCGTAGATATAGATTAGAAAAGTGTACAGTAAACTCATTTTAATAGTAGATTTCTTCCGGGTTTTTATCGATATAAAGCGGCAAAATCCACCCTATCTTCACTCCAAATAAATAGTCGTGTTTTCGGGTATTATCTATTTGTGCAGTATCATAATTAAAGCCTCTCAGATTTTTTGTGAAAGCTTGATATAGCTCAAAGCCTGCATAAAAATTGATTTTGCTACCTTCTTCCAGATGTTGATATCCAATAAATTCTTTTAATGCAAATCCTCCTGTTAGACGATCATAGCCCTTTAGATAATCAGACTTGAGTTGTGGTATTTCGCCGATTATTTTAAAATTTGTCCAGTGTCTAAACATATAAGTACCAGCTTCTATTTTAATACCTGATCTGAGATTTTTATTAAATGGGATTATTTTACTTACTAAAGCCCCAGCAATCATTCCTCTTGCACTCGTTTGAATATTTGCAAAACTACCATCAACTCCTATGATATGATTATCGAATGCAAGTAAATTAAGAAATGTGTTTTGTTTTACTTCTCCGTTAAAAAGATAGCTTAGATCAAGTCCAATAGCTATATTAGATCCCTTAAAATAATAGGTCGGAGTGATATCTATTTTAAAGTTGTTACCATATAGTTTGACCATATCCCCGGCAGGTATATCATACCCATATGAAAACCCAATAATAAATCCGGGGTTTAATTTTGGCTCTTTATTATTTTGAGCATTTAATGAAGCAAAATCTGTTAAAAAAAATAAAAATAATATAAGCGGAAGCGTATGTTTTTTTTGCATATAATATAAG
>JALVAD010000490.1 GCA_027011385.1 Saprospiraceae bacterium
GTATCCGGCCTTGGTCTATTCAGGATTGTCAGATGAAGAAAGGTATTTATGGCTTGAAAATTATATTAAAACATATTTGGAAAGAGATGTTCGGGATTTGGCAGATTTTAGGTCTTTAGATCCGTTTTTGATTTTTCAAAAAATTACCGCCACTATGACATCTCAATTAGTTAATTATACCTATCTTGGAAAAGAGGCAGGAGTTAGTTCCAAGACAGCACGTAGATTTTTGGAATATCTGGATATTAGCTATCAGACATTTTCACTTCCTCCCTGGCACAACAATAAACTAAAAAGGCTGGTTAAAACACCTAAATTGCATTATTTGGATCCCGGTATTCAACGTGCAATTCTAAAAAAAAGAGGGGAAATGTCCGGAAATGAATTTGAGAGTGCTATTGCTGCCGAGATATACAAGCAACTTAAAGCTGCAGATTTCAAAGGTTCGATTTATCACTTACGAACGCATGATGGGAAAGAAATAGATATATTATTGGAAATGGAAAACGGTTATATTCCGATAGATGTTAAGATGACTACAAATGTGACACGCAAAGAAGCAAGACATTTGTTTGATCTTGATGAAATTTTGGATAAACCTGTTATTAAAAGTTTTGTTTTGAGCAATGACCACAATAATAAAACTTTTGGTGATAATATCATAGCTATGCCGGCTGCGATGTTCTTAAGTTAAGTAATTTAGTTATTTGTAATCAGTAAAAATAATTATAATATGTTTTTATTAATTTACTATTTGCAAATAATAATTAATTTTGACTCTATTTTTATTTAATAGTTGCTTCGAAAGGCTTAATTTTTCAAAGTATCTCTTATTTATTTTATTTTATCACAAAATTTTAAAAAGATGAAAGTAAGATTTTTAATTTTAATATTATTTATGGGAAGTCAAATGTTTGGACAATTAGCAGACGATGGGGATTTCCCTGAAAAGTATAGATCTTTATTTATTGGATTTGGACCAAGAACATTGAATACGATCCCAGGTACAATTAAAACAGTTTATACTGATGAATCACCGTCAATGGATCATTTAGAAACTCAGATTGAAATATTGGATAAATACAAAAAATGGGGATTTCAAGCCGGATATAAGTGGGGACGATATAAGGGATTGTCGCATTCGATTTTGTTTGATATCGCAATGGGTAAAAATAAAGGTGGCATTTTTACTTATTCATTAGGATACAATTATCCCGTAAAAATCAGCACAAAAGCACTGATAGTAAGAGCTGCATTATTTGGGGGCTTTGGTAATTTTGGTTTTGATATAGGGCAGTTGGAAAACAATGCAGGGTATATCGAAATAAATGGTAATAAATATTATGACAGACAACTTGATGTTTCTTTAAGTTCTCAAGTATTTATATATGGGCCAGAGCTTGATTTGATGTTTGAGCTATCAGACCATTTTGAAGTATTTGCTAGTTTTATTTATGATATTGCGAGCAAAAACTCAAGACCTAAAATTAATTTTGTAACTACTGAAAAAGAAGATCAAGAGACGGCTACAATTGATTTAGGTGGTGATAATCCGATAGTTACTTATAATGGCAAAGAGCTAACTTCTTTACCTTATGAGATTTCAGGGTTAAGATTGACTTTTGGCGTTTCCTATGTTTGGAATTATTATTAGTTTTTATAAATAAATAAATTTGTTTATTATAACATGCTTTAACTCATGGTGACTGTATTCATGCAGACACTAACAAGC
>JALVAD010000491.1 GCA_027011385.1 Saprospiraceae bacterium
TTTTCTGATTATTTATAGTCTTATATAGGTAATGAATGTACATTTGCGCCTTAAAATAATAAAAAACATAGAAAAATGAGTAAAGCAGTTTATATAGCAACGATGGAACCGGGAAGTGGTAAATCAATTGTAACTCTTGGGTTGATGAGGATGCTATTGGGAAAGGTAGCCAAAGTAGGCTATTTTAGACCCATAATCGGGGATTTGGAAGAAGGAGAAGTAGATAATCATATAAATACGGTAATAAAGCATTTTAATTTATCAATAAAATATGAAGACGCTTATGCTTTTAGCAAAAGTGAAGTTTTATCCAAAATCCATGACGGAGAGCTTGACGAGGTTTTTGATACGATAATAGAAAAGTATAAAGCCCTTGAGGAGATGTATGATTTTGTGCTTGTGGAAGGTACAGATTTTTCTGGTGAAGGTACAGCAACCGAATTGGAAATCAATACCGATATAGCTAAGAATCTTGGAATTCCTGCAATTATTGTAGAGGGAGGAAAAGGTAAGACTATGACAGAATTTGTAAATAATCTACTTTCTGCATATGATTTGTTTGAGAGTAAAGAAGTAAAAGTACTTGCAGTAGTAGCAAATATGATTCAGCCGGAGAATATGGATTGGGTTAAAGAAGAGTTGTGCAAAGAGTTAAAGGGTAAAGTATTGGTAAATGTTATCCCTTTAATTGATTTTCTTGGAAATCCTACAGTAAAGGAGGTTGCACGAGGCTTAAATGCAGAGGTTATTTGTGATAACCCCAAAAAATTGAATAAACAGATAGATAATTATGTGATTGGGGCGATGCAACTTAGAAATTATTTGCCTCGGCTTAAAGAAAATTCCTTGATAGTGACACCTGGAGATAGATATGATATTGTACTTGGAGCAATTCAAGCAAATATTTCTGATAATTATCCACCATTGTCTGGAATCGTACTTACGGGTGGCTTGAGACCTGAATCTACCATACTGGATTTGATAGAAGGGGTGCCTAATAAATTACCTCTTTTAATCGTAGATAAAAACACTTATGAGATTTCACAGGCTATTGGTGAAATAAAACCTATGATTTATGCAGCTAATCGTGATAAAATAATGACTTCTATCAGAGCATTTGATAATCATGTTGATGGAGAAAGACTTTCTAATGCTTTGATTACATTTGAGACAAAAGGGATTACTCCAAGGATGTTTCAATACAATTTGCTTAAAAGGGCTCAAAAACATAAAAAACGAATTGTCCTTCCGGAAGGAAATGATGATAGGGTTTTGACTGCTGCAACAAGGTTGATCAATCAGAATGTTGTAGATCTGATTATTTTAGGGAAAGAAGATGAAATAAGGAAAAGAGTTAGATTTCTTGGATTGAGAATGGATTTTGACAAAGTTGAAATTATAAATCCAATTGAATCTAAGTATTTTGATGATTATGCACAGACACTATATGAGCTAAGAAAGCATAAAAATATGAATTTAGCGATGGCAAGAGACAAAATGGTTGATGTTTCGTATTTTGGTACTATGATGGTTTATAAAGATGATGCAGATGGAATGGTTTCCGGAGCTGCCCATGCTACTCAACATACAATTCTCCCTGCATTGCAATTCATTAAAACAAAACCTGGCGTTTCTGTGGTATCATCTATTTTCTTTATGTGTCTTGAAGATAGAGTATCTGTATTCGGTGATTGTGCTATAAACCCCAATCCTACAGCGGAGCAATTGGCTGAAATCGCAATTTCATCAGCTGATTCTGCAACTGCGTTTGATATTGAGCCTTTGGTCGCTATGCTTTCATATTCATCAGGTAAGTCAGGGATAGGTGAGGATGTTGATAAAGTGAGAAAAGCTACTGAAATAGTGATAGCAAAACGCCCGGACATTAAAATAGAAGGGCCTATACAGTATGATGCTGCTGTTGATCCGTATATAGCAGGAAATAAGTTGCCTGATTCTGAAGTGGCTGGTAAGGCTAGTGTTCTTATATTTCCAGATCTTAATACCGGTAATAATACATATAAGGCTGTACAGCGTGAAACAGGAACAATTGCAATTGGACCAATGCTCCAAGGCTTGAATAAGCCAGTCAATGATTTGAGTAGAGGATGTACTATTGACGATATATATAATACAGTTATTATAACTGCAATTCAAACTCAAGGGCTATAAAAACAATAATTCTTTAGGATTTGTGCGTCGACCTGACGTACAAATTCTAAAATCTTTTATTATCAAAAGTTTGTTTGGAGGATAAGTATGTTTTATATTCATTTGGTGTGAAAATATTTTTTGCATCTTTTTGTGAAAAAATAAATATCTAGAATCCACATAATTAAAGTAAAAAATAAACATATGAAAATATTGGTTGTAAATTCAGGAAGTTCATCTATTAAGTATCAACTTATAAGTATTCCGGAAAAAAAAGTAATTTGTAAAGGTTTGGTTGAAAGAATTGGATATGACAATGCGGTAATTCATTTTAAGTCTGACAAATATTCTTTTGATATGGAACTACCTATTCTGGATCATCAAGCAGGTCTGGAAAAAGTAGCGGACTTGCTCCTCGATTCTGAAAAAGGGGTTATTTCTGATGCAAATGAGGTTTATGCCGTTGGTCATAGGGTAGTGCATGGTGGAAGTACATTTGTGAAAACTACTATTATAGATGATAAAGTTAAGCGGGAAATAAAGTCTTTATTTTCTTTAGCCCCATTACACAATCCTCCAAATCTGACAGGAATAGAAGTTGCTGAAAAGGTGTTTTCAGAAGCTATACAAGTTGCGGTTTTTGACACGGCATTTCATCAGACTATACCTGAAATAGCTCATAGATATGCCATCCCCAATGAGTTTTACGACAAGGAACATATTCGATTATACGGTTTTCACGGTACCAGCCATCAATATGTAGCACGGAAAGCAATAGAAGCGTTGAATAAAAAATCCACCAAGATAATAACAATTCATCTTGGAAACGGTTGTAGTATGACAGCTGTGAAAGATGGAAAAAGTGTTGATCATAGCCTTGGCTTTGGTCCGATGAATGGATTGATTATGGGCACTAGAAGTGGTGATATAGACCAATCCGTAGTGCTTTATCTTCAGCAAAAACTCGGATATAGTTCTGAAGAAGTGGGAATATTGCTTCAGAAGAAAAGCGGTATGCTTGGATTGACAGGATTAAGTGATTTAAGAGACATAGAGTCTGCCGCTGTCGGTGGTGATAAACAAGCTCAATTGGCACTTGAAATGAATGTATATCGTATAAAAAAATATATAGGTAGTTATACTGCCGCTATGAATGGTTTAGACGCTATTGTTTTCACTGCAGGGATAGGCGAAAATTCTGAATTGATTAGAAAAATGGTATGTAAAGATATGGATTTTATAGGACTTTCTTTGGATACTGAAAAGAATGAAGGGCGAATAAATGAAATGAAATCAATCGAATCTAAAAATTCAGGAGTTAAAATATTTAGAATTCCCACTAATGAAGAATTGGAGATTGCAATGCAAACTTATTCGTTGTTGAAATGAAGTAAGTCTGTTTTTAATCTGCGGCATCGTTAAGCAATATCTATTGGCTCAATCACTATCACTACCCTGAGCTAAAGCGTCTTTGGCCTCTTGGCTCAAATATATTCACTAACCAAGGGGTAGGGGCGAGATTAGAAGAGATAATATTTTTTTTTATATTCAAACTATGCCTGAATTAAATATGAACCATGATATTGAACACCTTCGGCGTTCTTTTTCTCATTTTCCGTTTACCCCGCATTTCATACGGAGCTATTTATATTCAACCGCTTTGCGGTTTTGCCTGAGTATCAGCACAGGATTTTGGCCTAAAGGAAGTTGGAAACATTGAAATATCCGATTAAATTCTACATATTTAGTGATGTGCAGTTAGGCACAAAATATAGGTAAAAAATAACGCTATTAACATAAATGCGTGCCGTAGGTACGAAATATCTTGCCATATTCTTAGATTATTTTGCACATTTCTTATATACAAACCAGCTTCAGAATCTCTTTTAAACATGAGACGTAGGACTCGCAAGCCGACGTAGGAGGATTGTGAAGCCGGGTTAAAATATGTCAGTTTAAATCAAGCCAGCTTCAGAATCTCTTCGAGCTTCTGAGTTTTACTTACAAGGATAAAAAAAAGGCTGTCTTTTTAGACAGCCTCCTTTTTATATTAAATTATCTTAATTTATTTCGCAACTACAAATTTCTTTGATAATAATTTATCTTTTGTAAATATTGTGAAAACATAAGTTCCTGTAGGTAATGATCCCGTATTGAAAGTTTGAATATCTTTTTTCATATTGTAGATATTTCTCATTTCAATAATTTCTCCAGTTAAAGAATGTATAGCCATTGTTGCATGCTCTACATTATCTTTAAAATCAATGTTCACAACCAATTTGTCTTTTACAGGATTTGCAAATACAACTGTGTTGTCAGGTAGTATGTCTTCTTTAGTAGCATCCGGTGGTGTGATTGCTATATGCAACTTCATTCCCATTATCCAAGCCCCATAAGAGCTTCGATAAGCTGTCCACCCACCTTGATCGCCAGGGTAGTATCTTAAGCATGTAACTTGATCAGGATAAGTATATCTTGTTTCAGAATTAAACAAATCGTCAGTAGGTCCTGAGTTATCATATCCCATTCTATAATATACTTGGTCATTTGCATCAAAAAATGTTGAAATAAAATATTTTGAATTTGGTTGCAAGTCAACATAATCATTCTCTCCATCAGCATCGGTAATAGGATATTCTAGTAGTGAAAACTCATCTGCATTTTCAACAGTCTCGCTTACACCTCCAAGGTAATCTAAATTTATATTTTCCACATTGTCAACTTCAATACCTGCTATATCTTCATTTGCAAAATTACTAAAATCTTCTTTTATAGTATCAGCTACTTTAAAAAGAGCCATATCAAATGGATATTCCACTAATCCTTCTCCAGCTCCTGTTCCAACTTTTTGGTTAAGTTCAACAGCCCTAACACTGACCTTATCTGATTCTACCCAATCTGCTGATTTGTAATAGCTCACAAAGTAGATAGGCACATCTGCTGTAGAGCCACCTTGCCAACCTATACCTCTTACTCTTCCTCCATCTTCAAATGTTAAATAATCATCAAATTCAGATACTCTATTCGCTCCATCCCAGGTTTCATTAATTCTGTCTGTTATTCTGAAGTAGTGAGTCACAACTTTTTGGAAGTCTGATGCAGCATCATCATATTCAATAGAATAGACTGCTCTGTATAACCCGGTATCTAATTCTGTGCTTGGAGTAAAAGAGTCAAAGTCAACAGTAATTGTATCAGTAGATGCTAAATCAAATGTACTACTTTGAGTATATATTGTTTCCTCACTATAATTCTTAATGATAGAGGCTGTTCCTTTTATACCCGTAATGTCTTGAAGCCCTCCTGCATTTAATACATCCATTTTGAACTTCATAGGTACTCCTACAGTTTGCATTTGTGGAGTACGATACCTATTAGGAGAATACCATGTATTTGAAATCCTAGGGTCAGCATTCAATCCATTAAGGATAGTTACATCGTCTATAATCCAAAAATAATAATTTCCTTCCCAACTAAATTTAATTTGAACCTCATCTTGATTAGCAGCATATTCTGATATGTCTATAAAGATTACAGAATTTGTCTTTGTGGAAGAGTTTAGAGCTACATCTGTATTAACTCCATAACCGGGACTCCAATTTTCTCCTCCATCGTTTGAAACATAAACTTTTGGTGTCGATTGATAGTTTCTATATGATTGGTAAAATCTTAACCAAACAACAGATTCATTCGCACAAGAAAATTTTGGGGAAATCAATTCACCTGTTTGAGGACCAGGAGAAGGTCCATTTCCAAAGTTACCTGGAGTTCCATCATTGTCATAATAGTCAGAATCAAATACAGCAGCTCCATTGGAAGAGGATGGTGAAAATAAAACGCTAGCTACTCCGGAATATGCACCACGGTCTGCTTTTGCATCTGCTTCCCACACCCATAAAGCGTTTGTATCGGATACAGCATTTGTTGTCCAGTCATTAAGACCTCCGTCAAATTCTCCGTTTTTATCTCCGGGGCCTCCCCAGATTACAGTTTGAGCTATACTAAATTGCCCGAAAAAAGCAATTGTTAAAGCTATTAATACGAATTTTGTAAAATGTTTTTTCATAAGTTTGACTTTTTTAATTTAAAAATATATTCGTGAATTTTATTTAATAGTTTCACTTTAATTCTTGACAAAGATATAGCAATCATTACTACTTTCCAAGATTTAGCTGAAATTTAATTGTTAAAACTACTATCCCGTCTGTGTTAATTGGTGTTTTATTTATTATTCGTCCCAATAT
>JALVAD010000492.1 GCA_027011385.1 Saprospiraceae bacterium
TTATTACTTAAAACAAACAATATGAGACATTTACTACCCACTTTACTTGTTTTCTTATTTAGTATAAGCAATACAATAGGTCAGTCTTGTTTACCAAATGGTATAACATTTTCTAAGCAAAAAGATATTGATGATTTCGCTATTAATTACCCGGATTGTACCGAAATTGAAGGTGATGTAGTAATAAGAGAAACTTTAACAGGTGATATTATTAATTTAAATGGACTATCTAATATTATTCGAATTTCAGGATATTTAGATATTGAAAGAAATTATGCATTAAAGGATTTAACAGGTCTTGAAAACCTCAATTACATAGGTGATTACCTTGAAATAAATCACAATAATGTTTTTATAAATTTTCATGGATTGGAAAACCTCTTAGAAATAAAAGGTAATCTGGTAATACATGGAAATACAAAATTATCAAATTTATCTGCTCTTCGTAGATTAAAAAATATAGGAGCACAAGTAGTTATCTATAAAAATGACATTTTATCAAGTTTAGAAGGTTTAGATAGCCTTAATTTTATAGGTGATCGTTTGAAAGTGTCCGGTAATAATAAGCTATTAAAATTTTCCGGATTAAATAGTTTAGATTCAATCAAAGGAGAATTAGACATTAGGAACAATGACAATTTATCGAGCATTAGTGGTTTAAGTAATTTGAAATATATTGGTGGATTATTGCAAATCGGTTATAACAACTCATTAACAAAACTCTTAGCTTTCAATTCTCTAAATACTATAGGAAGCAATATGAAAATATATAATAATCCAGAATTATTGAGAATTGAAGAATTTGATAGTTTAAAATACATAGGAGGATTTCTTGAAATAAACCAAAATATTGAAATAGGGAAGATTTCTTCTTTTAATAAGTTAAGTCACATTGATGGAGCATTTATTATAAATAAAAATTCAACTTTGTCAGCAATTGAAAGTTTTAACAATTTAGAATATCTAGGAGATAAATTTCAGGTAACTGAAAACGATTCATTGTTAAATATTCCTTCTTTTAATAAGCTTAATCTTATAGGAGGTAGTCTGCAAATTTCATCAAACAAATCATTATCTCATATTTCCGGTTTTGAAAAGCTCAAAACAATAAAAGGTGATTTATGGATATATTCTAATAGATCTATTTCTCAATATTCAGGTTTTAATCAAATTGACTCTGTATATGGAAATCTTACTATAATAAGTAATTCATTATTTGATATTAACGCATTCGAAAATTTAATTTTTATAGGAAATAAACTTGATCTTTCATGGAATTATTCGTTAAAAACATTTCCAGAGTTTAGTAACCTTCGGTCGGTAGGCAGTGACTTTACGATTGCTAAAAATAATAAACTGACAAGTATTAACTGTTTTACCAAACTTAAATTAATTGGCGGTTCTTTGCTAATTAATGGAAATAAAAAATTAAAAACCATTGGAGGCTTCGATTCACTAATTCAGATAACCGAAGATTTAGAAATTAGTGAAAATGATTCTTTAAAAGACTTTAATGCTTTTAATGATTTAAAAACAGTAGGGGGTTCATTTCATATCAATAAAAACAAAGCACTTGAAAGGTTTAATGCATTTGAAAATATTAGTATCATAAACGGTTTATTTCATGTCCAAAACAATGAATCATTAATCGATTTTTCGACCTTCAACAATCTCGATACAATTGGTAATGATCTAATAATAGAAACTAACGACTCTTTAAAAAT
>JALVAD010000493.1 GCA_027011385.1 Saprospiraceae bacterium
AAAATATTCCTTACTACAAAAACATACTTCAATTTCAGAAATTCCCTTAATTAAATTATCGTCTTTTTGGAAACCATCATAGCTTTGAAAAGAAATATCCTTTACACCGGCTTTTTTATCAACAAAAATAATTTTCGTATTGGCGTAATCAGGTAAAATTTGTTCAAAGATATCACCTACTCCTTGTATCCATACAGTATCCAAAAATGGTATAGTATCATTATTGAGAGAAACTATTTCTTTATATACAATATGCTTTATTATTAAAAAGGATTCCTTTAAACTATAATCGGTAAAGGTAAATTTGATATTTTTCTCGCCCTCCTGATTAGTAATTAATTCTTTTTTATAATAAGAGATAGAGTCCTTATCCGGTATTGCACTTTTTGCGAAGACTTCATCATATCCATCGCATTTAATATGGATTTCATAATCCTGCTTAGCTTGTGGGATATACTTAAATACATAAGTACCATCGCTCAGATGCTTAAATTTATCATTCAGTCCATTATCCGAACTAACGCTTACAGCAGCATTAAGGATTGGAACAATCTCATCATTTTCGTAGGGATTAGCAGTTTTACTAATTTGCAATATCCACGGGGTATCAAGAGGATTAAAATTAGAGTTGATTACTAATTTGCTTTTTGCTGCGCTAGGCTTATATATCTTTTCACAAGATAAGAGCATAAAGGACAAAAAAATAGTGAGCAATATATATTGTAGTATTTCTTTCAATTTGAATATTGTTAATTCTTGTTACAAAGCTACAAAATCGCCCACTATTTACAACCATTAAAACCAAAAAAGAATGAAAAGTTACTATCTCATTTTTAAAGATGAAACAGTAAACCTCCCTTTGGAATTTACTATTTTAACATTAAAAACTAGTTCCAGTCCATTTATAAATTCACGAATACTTGAGTTTCTAACTGTCATATGAATGGGTTTATCCCAAAAGTCATTCTCAGTATCCTTAAGTATTATTATTTTTTTACCGTAAATATCATTTAATTTATTTACTGCTGCTTTTATACTTATGTCATTAAGAAAAAGATCATTTGACACAGGCAATTTACTATCATCTAATTTCTCTACTTCAACTTTTTCAGTTATGAAAGCAGTTTCTTCATCAGTGATTATTGTTTTTTCTTCATTATCATTTTCAATCTCAACCTTACCTTTTAACAAATCCACTTTAACTCCTTTCTCCATTTGATCCACATAAAACACCGTACCCAATACTTTAATATTGGCTTGATTCATTTCAATGACAAATGGTTTATTTATATTTTTTGATATATTGAAATACCCATCTCCCTCTAGTTCCACTTTACGCAGATGCTCATTGAAATCATTAGAGACTATCAATTTGGAATGAGGATACAATACAATATCAGAACCATCAACCAAAACAAAATGCTTCTCGACATCACCGGCAGAATAAGATTCTTTGCTATTTATAAAAAACATTGTGAATCCTATAATCAAAACCAAAACAGCAGCTGAAAGATATCTGATAACGGATAATCTTCTTCCAAAGGCATTTTCTGAAATATTCTTCCAAGCACTTATTTTATCAAATTCTTTCCAATCTTTTAGCTCTTTTGCAGCTAAATGAATATCATAAACATCAGAAAATACATCTTGACTATCTTCAGACATCAAAATGTCCTGAAGTATCTTCTCATCGGAATCATTCTTAATTTTAGTAAGCCAATATTTCTTATCTTTATTATCCATCTCAATTGATATACGCCCCTGAGAAGAACAATAAAAGTAATACCCTTAAAATTATTTTATTTTTTTAATTATTTTTTCAAAGTTTTAAGTGATTCCTTCAATATCTGAATTCTTTCTTCACCGTCTGCGAGTTTCTTCCTTTCCATATTGACCACTGCTTCAGGAGCATTATTGACAAAACCTTGATTGCTCAATTTTTTATTAATACTTGCAACAAAGCCTTTTTGATATATAATTTCCTTTTCAATTTTAGCTATTTCCGCTTCAATATCAATTTCAATATTGGATTCAAGCATAAACTTTTCATTAGCTGCCATAAAAGGAATAGTATCGTCTATTTCCTCGGAATCCACCAACTCAAGACCGGAAAGAAAAGCCTGTTTCAATATTTTCTCCTTAATTCCGGAGATCTTTACTGAATCCATTAGCTCCAATAATGAATCTGATTTTTTAGCATAGAGTTTAAGTTTATCCTTTGGCTTAAGTCCTTTAGAATTTCTTACTTCTCTAACTTTTGTAACAATCGTTTTCACCTTCTCTACAACATCCAACAAAGCTTGATCGTAACTTTCTGCTTTAGGGTATTTACTCACGACACAGTCATCACCATCTTCTCTTTCTTTGATATAATGCCAAATCTCTTCTGTTACAAATGGCATAAAAGGGTGCAACAAAGTAAGCGTAGTCTCAAATAACTCAATAGTCTCATTTAATGTAAACCTATCGATTGGTTGACCATAAGCCGGTTTTATCACTTCCAAATGCCAAGAGAAAAAATCATTCCAAATAAATTTATACAATGTCATCAGCGCTTCCGACAATTTATACTTCTCGTACAGGCCATCCAACTCTTCGATTACTTGATTTAGCCGGTTTTTCATCCAATTAATCGCCAACCTATTTTCAACAGGAGTTTCGATCTTATCATCGATTTCCCAACCTTTAACCAAGCGCATAGCATTCCACAACTTATTGCTGAAATTACGACCTTGCTCTACCAATTTATCATCAAATAACAAGTCGCCACCAGCAGGTGAACTACTGAGCATTCCAAATCGCACTCCGTCAGCTCCATAATTCTCTATTAATTTCAAGGCATCCGGAGAATTTCCAAGAGACTTACTCATTTTTCTTCGCTTTTTGTCGCGAACCATTCCCGTAAAATAAACGTGCTCAAAGGGTTTTTCATTTTTCCACTCATATCCTGCCATAATCATTCTTGCGACCCATAGGAATATTATATCCCAACCTGTAACCAAAACCGTAGTCGGATAATAATAATCTATTTCTTTTTTATCAAAAAATCCGTTAAATACGGAAATAGGCCACAGCCAAGAGCTAAACCAAGTATCCAAAGCATCCTCATCTTGCCTCAAATCGGACAATTTCAAATCGGAATTCCCAGTTTCTTTTATCGCTAATTTAAGAGCATCATTTTCATTTTCTGCGACAAAGGTTTTTGTTTCACCATCTATAACCAGATACCAAGCAGGAATTCTATGTCCCCACCATAGTTGACGGGAAATAGTCCAAGGTCTGATATTTTCCAGCCAATGTCTATATGTATTTTTTTGATTTTTTGGAAAGAACTCAATCACATCTTCCATTACAGATTTAAGAGCTGGTTCGGCGAGTTCCTCCGTATGAACATACCATTGCTCTGAAAGTCTTGGTTCAACAACGGAATTAGTTCTCTCAGATCTTCCAACACTATGGTTATATTCCTCTATTTTCACCAAATGACCTCCTGCTTCAAGATCTTTTGTTATCAATTTTCTTACTTCAAACCTGTCTTTTCCAATATAGAATTGAGCATCTTCACTCATCGTTCCATCTTCATTGAAAATATCAATTACTTCAAGATTATGCCTCAATCCAATTTCATAGTCATTAGGATCATGAGCAGGAGTTATCTTAAGAGAGCCGGTACCAAATTCGATATCTACATATCTATCAAAAACTATTGGCACTACCCTATTTACCATTGGCACAATCACTTTCTTACCTTCAAGATGTGCATATCTTTCATCTTTGGGATTAACAGCGACGGCAGTATCTCCGAGAATAGTTTCAGGTCTGGTTGTAGCAATAGTAAGGTATTCATCAGAACCTTCAATCTTATATCTGACATGATAAAGATGTCCCGGCTCATCATTGTATATTACTTCTTCATTTGAAAGTACAGTTTTTGCATCCGGATCCCAATTAATTATTCTTAGACCTTTATATATTTTGCCTTTGTTATACAAATCCACAAAAGCTTTTGTGACATGCTCCGATCTTACTTCATCCATAGTAAATGAAGTCCTTTCCCAATCACAAGAAGCTCCAAGTTTTCTCAATTGTTGAAGGATTATACCTCCGTATTCTTCCTTCCACTCCCAAGCATATTTCAGAAACTCTTCTCTGGTAATTTCAGATTTTTTAATCCCCTTTTCTCTTAGCATCCTAACCACTTTCGCTTCAGTAGCGATTGATGCATGATCTGTTCCAGGCACCCAACAAGCATTTTTTGCTTCGAGTCTGGCTTTTCTTATAAGAATATCTTGGATGGTATTATTAAGCATATGCCCCATATGCAATTTTCCCGTCACATTTGGAGGAGGGATAACAATAGTATAGGGTTCTCTATCATCCGGTACAGAATGAAAATAATCTTTTTCTATCCAGTAATCATACCATTTTGACTCAACTGACGAGTCATATCTTGTAGGGATTTCCATATCTTCACATTTTTTAAGGCGCAAAGATATACAAAGATGATGTATTGTTATTTATTATTCTATCAAATATTTTTAGTATCAATTTATTTTTACCTGAATTCAATATCGTATGGCATCCTTGCCTGAGGTTGTGCAATCATAGATTTATCGTTAATTACATCTAGCAATGGTTTAAATTCTCTGATATATTTCGAATTTTCTATTTTAGCATCGACATCAGTTTCATTTATAATTTGTTCCATCATTTCTTGAACAAAATTCCTTTTTATTTTTGGATATACACTCAATGAATAGTCCTCAAGTTTAGCCATACCGGCACAAATTTTTTCTGCATCTTGCAAATCTCCAAGTACATCTACTAATCCAAGTTCCTTTGCTTTTGAACCAAGCCAAATCCTTCCTTGGGCTATTTCATGAACTTGATCTCTTGTCATATTTCTTCCTTTTGCAACTGTATTCAAGAAATCCTCATAAAACTTATCGATATATGATTGGATTAAGGCTTTACCATTTTCATCCATTCCCATTGATGAAGAAAATGAAAGTCCCATTTTATGCGTTTTCACAGAATCATAATGAATTTTCAGTTTTTCTTCCCATAGCTTTTTCAATTCGGGAATAACTGCAAAGACTCCGATGGAACCTGTCAATGTATTGGCGGAAGCTACAATAGTATCAGCATGACAAGAAATATAATACCCCCCTGATGCTGCATAATCCCCCATAGATATCACTACCGGCTTACCTGCTTCTCTGATTCTATCTAAAGATCTGAGTATATCATCTGAAGCGGAACCGCTTCCACCGGGAGAATTTACTCTAACGACAACCCCTTTAATTTTATCCTTACGAATAATATCATCAAAGGTTTTCGCATATTTTTCAGGCGATATAGAGCCGGGGTCTTTCCCTGAATTTACTATATTTCCATCCATATAAATGACTGCTATCTTATTTTTTGATCTTTTCTTATCTATTTTACCAATTGATCTATAATACTTATTTGTACTTACCAATTTTAGTCTTTTGCCTTTTTTAACATTAACTTTTCTCTTTAGCAAATCCACAAAGTCAATATCGTAAAGAAGTGAATCCACCAAATTATATTTGATTGCATTACTAGCAAATAGCCCTTTAAAATTATTCACAAAACTTTCCAAACTATCTTTGTTGATTTTAGGTCTGCTTACCAAAAGGGTGTCTCTTGTCTGCTTGTAAATCCCATTGTAAAACTCTCTTAACTGCAATCTATTTTCTTCACTCATTCTATTTAACCTCAATGGCTCAGTAGCACTTTTAAATTTACCCGCATAGAATATATTGTATTTCACACCGATATTATCCGAAAATTCTTTTAGAAAAGCACTAGCTCTTGCAAAGCCTTTTTTCTCAATCATACCACCAGGATTTAGAAATATGGAGTCAGCAATCGTTGCTATGTAATATGTCAAAGGAGTGTACAAACTACTATACGAATAAACAAACTTACCACTGCTTTTGAAGTCTTTTAGTGCTTTTCTAAGAATATCTGCTGAAGTATATCCCATCATAGGAAACACAGGTTCAAGATAAATTCCCTTTATCTTTTTATCTGACTTTGCAGCATTTATAGATTTAACTAATCGACTTAAATCAGTTGTTGATTCATTATAAAATATCACTTTGAATTTATTATCTTTTTCAACCCTTTCCTTTACAGGGCCATTAAACTTTATATGCAAAACCGAATTTGAGCTAATGGAAGGAGTATTATCAGACATAACCCCTATCAACATAAATCCTGCAATAAGCAATAAAAAGAAAAGAAGTGTCCCCAGACATGATGCGAATATCTTACCAAAGAATGATTTCATTTGAATTTTATTTTTTCTAAGCACAAAAGTATTCAATCTTATTAATATTAGATAATATATAAGATAAA
>JALVAD010000494.1 GCA_027011385.1 Saprospiraceae bacterium
AACTTATATTATTATTGATACTTTTACATTTTATTTAAATAATAAGTATTTTATATGACACTAATAAAATCAATATCAGGCATTAGAGGGACCTTCGGCGGGAATCCTGGGAGCAATTTGACTCCAGTGGATATAGTAGAATGTACAGCAGCTTATGCTCAAATTATTATGGAAAAGGATGTTCCGAAAAGGGTTGTAGTAGGACGCGATGGTAGGATGACCGGTGAGATTGTAAATGCATTGGTTGTAAGTACATTAATGAGTATGGGCTTAGATGTTGTTGATTTAGACTTCTCTACTACTCCGACGGTAGAAATCGCAGTAACTGAAGAAAATGCAGGAGCAGGTATCATACTGACAGCTAGTCATAATCCAAAAGAATGGAACGCACTTAAATTTTTGAATGAGAAAGGAGAATTTATTTCCCCTGAAGTAGGTGAAAAAGTATTAGACTATATAGAAGTAAAAAAGGCACAATTTGCTAAATTGGAAGATATTGGTTCGTATGAAAAGAATGAGGAATACATCAGTATTCATATAGATAAAATTTTGGAATTGCCATATATCAATGCTGAAA
Organism: Saprospiraceae bacterium; assembly: GCA_027011385.1. Taxonomy (GTDB): domain Bacteria; phylum Bacteroidota; class Bacteroidia; order Chitinophagales; family Saprospiraceae; genus JADJGA01. Next base: position 578 of record JALVAD010000494.1, read on the forward strand.
GTATCAAGGAAAGGAAATTTAAAGTTGTAGTTGACTGTATTAACTCAACCGGATTTATTTCAATTATTCCACTATTGAAAACATTGGGTTGTGAGGTAATCGCAATAAATGCTGATATGACTGGTGATTTTGCTCATAATCCTGAGCCGCTTCCTGAACATCTTGTAGAATTATCCAATAGGGTAGTGAGCGAAAATGCGGACATGGGAATCTCTGTTGATCCGGATGTGGACAGATTGGCATTTGTAAACGAGGATGGAACAATGTTTGGAGAAGAATATACGATAGTTGCTGTAGCAGACTATATATTGAGTAAAAAACCAGGAAATACTGTATCGAATTTATCCTCTAGCAGAGCATTGAAGGATATTACGGACAGATACAATGGTAAATATTTTCCTTCCAAAGTAGGTGAGGTAAATGTGGTTAATAAGATGAAGGAAGTGAATGCAATATTTGGTGGAGAAGGCAACGGAGGTGTGATATTACCTGATTTGCATTATGGTAGAGACTCTTTAGTGGGAGTGGTTTTGGTATTAGCATTATTGGTCGAAAGGGGTATTAGTTTGAAGGAATTAAAAAGTACTTATCCTGAATATGTGATTAGTAAGAATAAAATTCAGCTATCTGACAATGCCAGTCCTGAAGAAATTTTGGACAAACTGGTTGATAAGTATAGAGATGAAAAAATCAATACCGAAGACGGATTGAAAATTGATTTCGTAGATGGTTGGGTACAACTGCGAAAATCTAATACAGAACCAATAATGAGAGTTTATGCCGAAAGTTCATCTGAGGAAAAAGCCAATGAATTCGCCCATGCAATAATAGACGATGTGAAAAAGATAATCGGATAATTTCATATGAAGATATAAAAATATTAACTTTGCGGAAATTTATTTTGGCTCCGTAGTTCAACTGGATAGAATATCAGATTTCGGCTCTGAGGGTTGAGGGTTCGAATCCTTCCGGGGTCGCCAATATTAACTTACTTGTGTCATTTGGCAAGAGGCTGCTTAAGCTGAACAGGTGGATGTCTCAGAGTGGTAAAAATAAGATGGGAGAGGTAGGTTAATGTCATATAAAAAAAGCCATTGCGTTTAACACAATGGCTTTTTTATAAGTTAAATAATAAATTTTTCTACTTAATTAAGTTTAGCTTTCCGGTTAAAACAGAGTCTTTTGATTGAATTCTATATATAAAAATATTTGCCGTATTGTTATTAATTATATCACCTGAAACTTTCCAAGTAATCTTGTGAGCTCCTGCATTCTTAACTCCTTTAAATATCGTTTTTAATTTATTTCCATTCAAATCAAAAATATCAATATCAATTTTTGAAGTGTTTTTTAGTTCGATATTAAAAGTAACTTGGTCTTTAAAAGGATTTGGGAAAACATTTTTTACAGATAAACTATTAGAGTTTAGAGCAGTTTCTTTCACAGCGTTTGGTTCTCCTGTTTCCCATTGTGTTTTTTTAATAGGAAACCAATTCAAATCTCCAACAGGATAACCAAGAACAGAACCATATAACAATGTATCATTGGTATAGGTGAAATCCTCAGGAAATGGCCATTGCACGGCAAATTTATCATTGTCAGGATCCCAGCCCCAATATTTCTGCTGTTTCCAATCTCTTTTTCTTTTCATCCATTTTATCATTAGTGCTGTACTTTCACCTATCTCCTTGAGTCCGGGATCTGTATAGTAGGTGTTCTCAACTGTTAAAAATGGATAATCGGCATCATTGTCAAACATAGCCTGTGTTCTAGAGTTCATAAATGGTTCTTCTTGCAAGCTGTATGAATCCAAATAATCTCTTATCTCCTGAGAATAATAATATGCGTTATTTTTGAGTGTGTAAATTCTATCTCCTTCCTTAATTCCCCTTAAATCTAAAATGTCTTGTGGCGTTGGATACATATTTATCATACCGTAAAGCAATCTATCGGGATCTTGACCTTCTGTGTCTTCATCATTTTCACCAAAACTATTACAGTTATAAAAAAGATTGTTAGTTACCTCTGCATGTGTAATCCAATATGAATGGATTGGCCACTTCATCTCATTTACGATAGTATTATGGTCAAATAAAAGATATTTGGGAGGAATTGAACTATTATCAGCAAAAAAAGCAAAAGCATTCATATTGAAAAAAGTATTGTTTTGTACAATAACGGTATCTGCAGGATTCTCTTGATAAAAACCAAGCCCTCTACCATTCCATATATTGGTTTTATGCTGAGGGTTTCTAAAATAGCAATTGCTTACCGTAATCTTATGTACAGGTATTTCCGTAACTATGGCTGTCCACAATCCCCATTCCCAACTAACATTGTCAAATGTATAAGATCCCCCTTCTTTGGATAAGAAGAAAGATGCATTAGATTCACCATTTCCTGTCGGAGGAGTCATTTGGAAAATTATATTTTTTATATAAGCATCACCGTATAGTTTGAATTGAATCAATTGTATAACTCCGTCTGCACCGGTATTGGAAGCGACAATAGGAGGTTTCTCACCATCCTGTACATCATCTGCAATCAATCTAAAGTTGAAATGAGTATGCAATTCCCCATTTAAAATATAGATTTTGTTCTTTTCCAATTTGTAGTATCTTTCGGGGTTTACTCTTTCTCCTGTTGAAGTGGTATCTCCATCAATAAATTTATTTATAGCTCCAATGTATTCGCCGTCAACTTGCTCAGGAACTACTACAGTGTCAGCTTGTCCTGATAAAAATGTACCAATCATAATGAAGATTAATACAAATGAGTGTTTTATGTACTTTGTCATTTTTATCGAATTTTAAGTTAAAAAATATTATTATAATCTGTATCTAAGCCCTAAATCTATAGTATATCCATAATACTGTTTTCTCGTAATATATCCGGTGGAAATTAGAGAATTGCTATCATGTGCCGATGTAATATTACTAAAGTTCAACAACAATTCAAAACCTTTTACCGGTAATTTTTGCTTCATGCTCAAATCAAAACGATAGTACTCATCAGTAGCTCCTCTAAGTTTCCTGAAAAAATTAGGACCTGAGAATATATCATTTTGATATGCAAAAGACAGTCTGGAAGTAAAATCTTTGTAATCATACCCCAAAGTTAAATTAAAAATACTCTTAGGTTGAAATAATAGTCTTTCGGAATATGGTGAATTTATTTCATGCGTTTCAACCTTCTGGGTTGCGGGATTGTATTTTTGTTCCAAAACCGTTCTTTCGTATTCTACATCAGAAAAAGTATATGTGTAATTAAGGTTTAATATCATGCCCTTTAAGAAGTTATCTAAATACCAAAATCTTGTTTGCCATTCAAATTCCATTCCCCAAAGATCACCTTTGTTAGAATTGTTAATTGTTTTGGAAATTGTAGTGCCCAGCTGCTCCTCGGGAAAACTGTGTTTTATGATATCTTCCTCCTTAACAATAGTTCTTCCTGCATTGAATATAAGATTTTCGATTTTTTTATAAAATCCTCCAAGGGACAATAAACCAAGTTTGTTTTGGTAAGCAGTAAATTGCAAATCGAAGTTTTTGGATAAAGAGGGAACTAGATATGGATTGTTCCATTGGATAGAACTTAAACTAATATCCCATTTTGGTACAATTTGATTATAATTTGGTCTGGCTAGAGTGTGTGTATATGCGAGCCTGATTCCCAGCCAATCTGTAGGTTTATATTTAAGATGAATCATAGGTAAAAGAAAACTATTATTTCTTGTAATGGTTGTATCATGGAAAAAATATCCGGTATAACTATCCGAAAAAGTATTATCGCCTCTGTTTGCCGTATATTCGGTATGATTATTCTCAAATCTTATACCGAGAATAAATGTTATTTTTTTTCCAATATTAAATTGAGTCAATAAATACGCGGCTTTGTATTCTTCAAAACCTGAATAGTCATCTTTATTTGAAGCCGGATAGTTTGTGAAATAGTAATCTTCAGCAACATCTGACAATTCATTTAGAAAATCAACATCCATAGCATTCTGCACGTAAAACCTTGAATCAGGAAATTCTTTTTTGCTATAATTTTTATCAGTAAATAGATAATAGGGGAGTTTGCTGGCATTTAAACCAAGAGTATCGCTTAATCTGGTAAATGTTTCTAAGAGTTTCTTTCTATATGGTGTTCCATGTCCGGAGTCTTTAACAGGTATCTCTGAAAGATCTTTGTCAAATGATTTATTTAGCTTTTTGTATTTTACACCGGACTTTATTCTGAGGTTTAAAAATTTATTGATATTCCAGATATACTGCAGATTTATAGCACCGGCAAATTCACCTTCCTTTGTGAAACTTGTACTTTTTGATATTTTTTGTACATTCGCATGTTTGGTGTTGTTTTTAGCAAAAATAAGTACACTATCAATAGGTATTTGCCTGCCCAATGTTTTAGTATATGCATTTGTTTCCAACGCTGTAAAATTAATACCTTTTGGCAAATTATTATCCGAGTAAGAATATGATGCACTAAAGTCCATTGAAAAAGCGCCATAAGCCTTATTTATTTTTAAAGCATTTGTCACCACCCTGATATCATTTTCAGATTGATTAATACCATAGGTATGAAATGGCATTATATTGTCATATACTTCATATCTGTTAATTTCATTTTTGTTTATGACACTTACAAAGTTACTCAATTTTATAGAGCCGGAATTTAGTTTGTAATCCAAAACCAAAGTTCCTCCACCTCTCTTTATCTTCCTTCGTATGTCTTTTAAATACAATTTCTCAGTTGAGATTTCGAAATCCTCAATTTCACCACTACCGCTTGTGCCGTAAGCTACAGATAATTCATCCGAACTTCTATCTCTTCTCTCCAGATCAATCTGTGCAAATATTCCCAGCTTCTTGTGGAAAAAACGGTTGCTGCCTCCGATGACTAATTTTTGATTATCAAAGTTGCCGTTTAAACCGCTATATCCACTTTGAAGTAATACATCAAATTTTTTCGTATCCGGCGCTTCTCTTAAAACAAAATTGACACTTCCTCCCAATACATCTGCTTCCTTATCTGCCATTGCAGCTTTAGAAACCTCGATAGCTTCAAGCATATATGGTGAAATCATACTCATATCGGAACTACGGTCATCACCGCCGGTTGCCGCCATCTTTACTCCTTCCACTTGTACTTTATTGTATTTCGGAGCAAGTCCTCTTATAACGACCTTATTCCCTTCACCACCACTTCTCAGAACTGAGACACCGGGTAGTCTTCCCAATGATTCTGCTGCGTTAGCATCCGGTACTTCTTGTATTTTTTTTGCTGAAATTACATTCTCAATAGTATTGGATGACAATTGTTTGTTTATGGCTGCAATTTGACCTTGAGCTTGAGCTGTTATTACAACATCTTTGCCTAAAATTCCCACCAGCTTTAGATTAAAATTAACTATATGCTTTCCCCCTTGGTTTATATCTAATTCTAGTGTTTTTGGCTCATATCCCATATATCTGGCTTGAATAGAAATTTTGCCTTGGGGTATTGATGACAGTCTGTATTTTCCCTTTATATCACATACTGTACCGTTATTTGTTCCCAAAACTAATACAGTCGCTCCTATGAGTGTTTCGTGAGTAGTAGAATCTCTAACTACTCCTTCAAGTACAACATTGTTTTGTGAGTAAAGTGTTGTAATACTTAATAAAGTCAATAAAATAATTAATATATTATTGTATTTTTTTATATTCATTTTTTATCTTTTTTTCATCGATAATTCCTAGCACTACTGTATTAATCGTGCAATTATGCAAACAAAGTTAGGTTTAAATATGTG
>JALVAD010000495.1 GCA_027011385.1 Saprospiraceae bacterium
TTCCATAATAACCGTTTTTAATTCTGATTCTTTTCATTTTTTTATTTTTAGCTTTGTTATTAATTTCTACATAAAAAATATTGCAAAAACAATCATCGGTAAAAAATGGAAATAAAGTTTAGTAATTTTTCCTTGAATTGGTTTTTTACCTGTGCTACCCAAAAATTAAAATAAACATGTATTTTTTATTTTGGGGATTACAAATAAAAAAGCAATAAATTTCTCTATTACGGTATCCTTTTATTTCAAATTTTTTACCGATTGCTGATAAAGAAGTCATTTGACAATTCAAATAAAACCATTACCGGCTGATTGTTTTTGCGCTATTTTCAAATAATCATTTTTACAAGTGATTAGCTTAAGTGATACCGAAACATATTCCGGTATCTTAACCGGTTCGATATTTTTTCCTTAAAATAAGGAATGATTCGAACCAAGGGAATTGGTGATGCTCTAACCGACTAAGCTACTCTGATATCAGAGGAAGGAATCGAACCTTCGACACTCACGTGCAATGGTGGTTTTTGATACAATGAAAGAGCAGGATATTGATACACAGAGTGTAAAAATACTATGAAGCAATACAGATACTTCCAACAAGGCTCAATTATTGAATCTAAAAACCACCTTTGCGCAAAAAACTATTTTTTAAAGAACTTTTTTTTATCATTTTAACTATGATATTACAAAAGTATAATACTACTGCGCAATCTTTTTGCGTAATTAAAATTATTTTATATATTTGTTAAAAATAATTTTATGCCTGCTAATAGAAATGCCCTTATTCGCTATAAAACCATTGATAAATGCTTACAGAATAGATATCGAAAATGGACTTTGGATAATCTTATTGAAGCTTGTTCAGAAGCATTGTATGAATATGAAGGAATTGATAAGGGGGTAAGCAAGCGGACAATTCAAGGTGATATACAGATAATGAGGAGTGATAAGCTTGGTTACAATGCTCCAATCATAGTAGTTGACAGAAAATATTATACATATGAAGAAAAAGATTATAGTATAACAAATATACCAATATCTGAAAAGGATTTAAGTAAATTGATGGAGTCTGTTGAGTTTTTAAAACAATTCAGAGGATTTTCGCATTTTGAAGAATTATCAACAATGGTTCAAAAGCTGGAAGATCATATTTATTCAAAAAAAATAAATCGCAGACCGATTATAGATTTTGAAAAGAATGAAAATCTCAAAGGATTACAGTTTTTAGACATAATTTATCAATATATTAGTAATAAAGATGCTATCTCTATAACATATCAATCATTTAAAGCACGAGCCCCTAGTACATTTGAGTTTCATCCTTTTCTATTAAAAGAGTATAGAAACAGATGGTTTGTATTAGGTGTAAAAAATGCAAAGAGAAATATAGCAAATCTCGCATTGGATAGGATTATAAAAATATCGAAAAGTGAAAAGCCATATATTTTGATGCCGGATTTTGATTCTGCAAACTATTATCGTCATGTTATTGGAGTTACAGTATTTCCAACTCTTGCACCTGAAAATATAGTTCTTTTTATACCTCACAGACATGCCCCATATGTTTTAACCAAACCACTTCATCATTCTCAAAAAGTAATAAAAAGAGATAATTACGGGATAACGATTTCTTTAATTGTTCAGCACAATTATGAACTAGAAAAAGAGATACTTGCATTTGGTGAAGGGATACGAGTACTCCAACCAGAAAGATTAAGAAATGCTATAAAAAATAGAATGATTGAAGCTCTGGATTTATATGAATCTGAAATAAGCCTAGAAATGATTTTAAAAATGAAGAAAAAACTAGATAAAAAAGGTTCTTTTATAATAAACAGAGTGTATACCACCAAAGAAGTGAATAATATTAAGCGTATAATACGAAAATATCTAAAAGGAAGAAAAGAATACAATGGTCGTATACTTAACGTTTTTGATGAAATCCCTGAATTATTGAGTATTGTACAGAATAAAAATGTTGTGGAGATATTATCGGCATTGGGGAAAAGCATTAAAATAGAAAAAGCTAATTACTACTCAAACACTTTCAATTCCGATGAGAATGCAGAATGGTCTCAATATGCTGAAGGGGCTTCCAGTTTTATTTTATGTATTCATTTAGATAAAACAAATATTGATAATGGTGTAATGCAAATAATACCCGGTTCACAAAAGAAAATATTTTCAAAAGATGATATCCAAATGATAACTGAAAATACTAATTTTAGTTTTTGTGATGTGTTTTCAGGAGGTATTCATATTTATAATCCAATGATTTTACATTCTATTTTTGTGCCTAAAACAATCAAAAACAGGAGAATTATTCAGTTGGAGTTATATTAAATAGAATAATATCAAAAAACTAATTGTCAATAAGCAGCTCAATCAACCTTCAATGCAAAAAAACGAATACACCCTACATAATTAGTATTACAATTCATACGATATTTTTACGATAAATGATCTTCCCCATAATTGCATATCTCTCGCATGTGCTTGACCTACTTGGTTGATGGTTTCGATATCTTTTACATCAAATAAATTCTTAGCCCCAAGGGATATTTTTAACTTCTTGGAAAAAAAAGCTTTGGAAAGAAATATATCTAGATTATTGAAGCTGTTTCTGGTAGTTTTTATAAGGCTTTTTGAATCTTTGTCAAGATAAAACCCGGCTCTCTTTCCGGAATATTTATAATATACATTGAAACCAATTCCTTTAAGATTATAATCGATTTGACCGTTGAACTCCGGTGTAGTGAGGTACTTATCAGAGCCGTATTTCTCATTGTATTTATTATAAATTGAAGTCAATGAAAATCCTGTTTTAAGTTTTAGATTTTCTATTGGTCTATTTGTAAGATTTATTTTTCCTCCTATAGATTTGAATCTGTCAATATTGATATAATGCCTTTTGAAATTGACTTGTTCGCTCAATGCAATAAGATCATTTACGTCATTATAAAATACAGCCGTTTCAATCGATACATTTCCTATTCGATCAAAATTCTTGTCAAAAAAATAATTGAGATTGAAGCTATTTGATCTTTCTACTTTCAAATCCTCATTTCCTGAGATAATATATGTGATTGGGCCGGCACTAATATGAAAATCCAAATAAAGCTCTTTAAGCGAAGGTGCTCTAAAACCTTTAGCATAAGAAAAACGGATTTGATTATTTTCATTCAATTGTATTTTTGCATTAAAAGCAGGGCTTATAACCGAACCATAGGCGCTGTTCCAAGTGTATCTAAGAGCAGGCTGAATATTCAAACTATTAAATAAATTGAAATTAATACTGCTGAAAACAGCAACATTATTTATACTTTTTTTCTTGTCTAAAATCCTGCTTCCTTCGGTTGATTCAAAATAGGTATCTGTACCGATTGCATAACCGATATTGTGATTATTATTTTTTGTGCCGTATTGTGCATTAATACCACCATAGTTGAATTTTGTCAAACTATTATCTTTGAAATCTGTTTTAGAAAGAGTTTTTTCAAAAGTTTCGGGGTTAACATTGTATGCATTGTGATACCGCTGATAATCCAGAAAGGAAAGAGTCAATTTGTAAAATTTATTCCCCGTAAAATTGTTTTTTATTTCAATGGAATTATTCAATCTTCTGGTATAATAATCGATATCTTTGATTTTACCTCTTTTATCCTTTTCACCTATTGAGACCAATTTTTCACCGGAATATCCTCCACTGTATCTGATATTGATTTTTTTTAGTGCTTTTGAAAAAGTGATATTACCAAAATACTGATTCCTGTTCTCCCAATTGAGATTTCTTACAGCATCATTGGTTGATAATCCGCCAAATCGATATAAACCACCATTTAAAATGATAGTATAACTTCCTCTTTTATATCCAAGTTCACTATTAATATTTAGAGCATTGATACTTTCATAGGAAGAGGAAAGAATCCCCGTTAATTTTTTATTGATATGCTTTTTTGTAATTAGATTTATCACACCTCCCATCGCATCTGTTCCGTAAAAAACCGATACAGGACCTTCAATTATCTCGATTTTTTCGATATTGGCGAGATTGATTTGATTAAGGTCGATTATACCGTTTAATCTACCGATTACAGGTACACCATCTATCAGGATTTTTATATTCTCTTTGGATATTCCTTGTAATTCCACGCTTGTACCAAAAACCGAATTTTGGGACAAATCTATGTTTAGTTCTTGTTGTAGCACTTCACGAAGATTGTTTGCAGATTTATTTTTTATGATTTTACTATTGATTGTTTTTACCTTATAAACCGCATTTTTTTCGCTTTGGGGAATATATTGTGCTGTAACCACAACATTCTTCAATTGTATTTCCAAAGAATCATTTTTAGATGATTGGGAAATAGCGAAATTTGTGAAAAAAATAAAAATTAAGAACAGATTGAATCTCATTGGGCTATTTGTTTAGTAATATATTATATCCGTTTATTTCGGCTAAATAAACAAACCATCCTTTAGTCAATACTCTATCGGATGGTTTGTTTTTGAAAATTTATACTAAATTAATTATATATAGACTTATTAAAAAAATTAATAAATATCATGAGCTGTGTTATAAACATTGAATTTTCCGGTTGGTGTAACTAACCAATCACCATCAATTACATGTTTTAATTCTAAGGTTTTGTCATTATAAATCAAAACAGCACTGGTTGTTTCATCTTTTTTACCCCAACAAGAAACCCATACTTCATCGCCTGCTTTATTGTATTCCATATGTACAGCTCTTCCCTTGTATTTTTCAGGCACTTTCAAGGTTTTCACTAAATCTAACGTTTCAGTATCATATACGTAAATAGATCTTTGTAATTTTACTTGAGTGTTAAGAGCTCTATCAGCCCAGAGATGTTTGCTATTAGGATGAGATTTAACAAATAGATTACCACCTCCTGAACCTTCCATCTTTATATTTTTTACAACTTTCCATTGATTTGGACCTTTATCAGTAGCGATACAAGTGATTTTTCCTTCACCGATATGTCCTGTAACCCACATCCATCCATGCTTTTTATTGTGAATATTAGTACCTCTTCCCGGATGAGGTTTTACTCCTACATCTATAATAGTTTCCAGTTTTTTGTTTTCAACATCGATGACAACAATCTTGTTTACTGCATTTGCAGCTACCAAGAAATATTTACCTGAATGATCCCATCCACCATCGTGCAAGAACTGAGCCGTAGGTATTTTTGCAGTATTTTCATCTATTTTATCCAAATCAGAATAATCTACCAAATAGACCATTCCCGTCTCTTTTACATTGACAACCCAAATAGGGTCTTTATGCGATGCGACGATTGATGCAACTCTAGCTTCCTCACGGTATTCTCCTTTTCCAAGCACCTTACCATCTGTTTTAACCAATTTCAAAGGTTTCAAAGTCATGGCATCAAAAACCACATAGTGTGATGGAGTATAACCACCAACAATGATATATTTATCTTTGAAATTTCCTTTTGATCCGTTGTATTTGGATACTTCAACAGATCTAGCATCAAATGATGCTTTTGCTTCTGCAACAATTTTTGGAGTTTCCATCCACAAGTCAATTAATGTAACTTTACCATCACGTCCAATAGAATAGAAATATCTTCCTGATGAAGACGTACGTAGAATATGAACTGCAAATCCTGTATTTAAGACTGTAACTTTTTCTTTAGTATCACCATCAAAAATAGCAACTTTACCGGCATCTCTTAATACAACACCAAAGAAGTTTTTCCAATTTCTCTTAGTCATTGGTTTTGTAGGTCTATCAGCCACAGGAATGATTAATTTCCATGACTTTTTGACTTCATCCATAGTGTATTTTGGAACAGGAGGAGGAGGTAATTGGATGAATTTTGCCATTAATCTCACTTCATCAGGAGATAAAATCCCTTGTTTACCCCAGTCCGGCATACCTCCGGGTAGTCCATTAGTAATAATACTTACCAGTCCGTCTGTACCAAAGCTTTTAGTAGAAGCAAATTTCCCATCACCATCTGGTAACAAAGATGGTCCTGTTGCTCCCTTTCTTGTAGTCCCGTGACATCCAGCACATGTATTAAAGAAAATCTTTTTTGCCTTTTCCATTTCAGCATCGGTAAGAGTTACTTCTTTTGACTCTTCTTTCTTGACTTCTTCTTTTTTTGTTTCATCTTTTTTGTTTTCACTCTTGCAACTGATTGTCATAGCCACAACGACGAGTAAAAACACCCATAGTTTTGTTGTTTTCATTTTCATTTTAGTTTTGTTATAAAGTACAAAGAAATTGCAATTAAACCAAAGAGTAAAAGAATCCATTTATTATGTAAAGTAAATGTCTTAGAGAAGACAATAATACAGGTAGGTAT
>JALVAD010000496.1 GCA_027011385.1 Saprospiraceae bacterium
CGGGACAAAAAAATCTTTAATAATAATACTTATCTACCGAGCAGTATTAATTTTTCAAATATAACTTTAGTGTTTGATTTTATTCTAAAGAAATATGTTGCCGGTTTTAGATCGCTTGTATTTACATCAATATTATAAACTCCCTTAGTCATTTTGTTATTGACAATACCTTTTCTAAGTATCTTACCATCTATATCAAAGAGATCAATTTTTATTTCAGAATCATTTACTAGGTTTAGATGAACAGTTGTTTGAGTCGTTGCCGGATTTGGATAGATATTAAACAAATCTTTTTCTGTCTCATTTCCGACAAATACCGCAACTATTTTACTTATTTGTGAATTTCCATCATTGTCCACTTCAATAATTCTATAGTAGTAAACCCCCTCTTTGAATTCTCCGGTATCAAATAAATGATAAGAATTAGCTTTCTTCCCTTTTGCTTTTACTTCTCCTACTTTTTCAAATATTTGATTATCATCAAATGATCTTTGTACAATGAATTTATCTACATTTATTTCATTTGCTGTCATCCAGTATACTTTTACTTCATCATTTATCCATTTTGCTCCTATGGATAGGTAATTAAGAGGCAATGTTCCGAGAGTCAATCCGGCATCCTGATGTTCTTTATTCTCTTTAGGAGCAAGTCCGAATAAATCAGTTGTTCCGTAGCCATAATCTCCTGTCACATCACTATCGTGATTATCATCTCCTTGATTATTTATGGTAAATGTATATGAAGAATATTGACCGGGGATATTAAATTTGAGGTAATAATCCTCTGCTTGTAAGTAATCAAGATTGTATTCTCCGTTTTCATCAGTATAAGTAGTACTGTATAAATCACCATAGGCATTGAATATTTCAACTTGTGTATTTGGTAATCCTGACTCTTCCGACTCTCTAATTCCATTATAATTATCATCCAACCATACCAAACTATTTTTTATAGTAGACATACCATAATAGCCCGCATCTATGGTATTATTACTTTCTCCTGAATAGATTTTGAACGAATAAGTAGTTCCTTTACCATTAGCATTTGTGATATCACTATCTTTTGTTCTATCATTGCCATAAAATGGTTGAGCTGGAACTAGTCCATTTGGTGGTGTAACAAACTTTAAGTAATAAGTTCCCGGATTAGTACAGAATGAAAAATATCCATCTCCACAAATACTATTTGAGTTGATACCTGTATATTTAAAATCCCAAAGGATCCAATTTCCTTTATATAGTCTATAAAGATTAACTTGAAGACCATTTATACCGTTTTCATCAGAATCATAAACATTGTTTTCATGGTAATCAACCCATACCAAATCACCAATATTTGCGCATTTATAAAATCCGGCATCAAGAGTATTAAGGGTATCTCTTTTGTCGACAATAAAATAGTCAGTTGTTAAATATCCATTAGTACCATCAGCATCACTATCTATTGAATCATCCGATCCCATATTATCATCAGTTGCATCAGTATATCCATCAGGTAAATCGAATTGTAAATAATACTCACCGGGTTCGATTTCATCAAACAAATATTTTCCTTGATTATCGGTTGTGGCAGTTTTGACTATTGTTCTCTTCACGCTATAAAGGTGAACTTTTGCTCCACTTATACCTGGTTCATTTGCATCTTGAATACCATCACCATCTTTATCATGCCATACATAGTCTCCGATAACCGCAAACGGTTCTTCAAGAACTGAAATATAAACAGTAGCTTTATTGCAAGCTATTGGATTTCCATCGTCGCAAACTTCATATACAAATTGATCATTTCCAAAAAAGTCATGAACCGGAGTATAAATAAAAGATCCATCTTGTTGTAGTGTCAATGTACCATGAGCCGGAACAGAAACCGGTATTGTATTTACCATTGTGTTATCTCCTTCAGGATCGAAATCGTTGTCTGAGACATTTCCTGATAATGATTCATTTTGCATCATAATATAAGCATCATCATTGGCAAAAGTCGTATTGGAAATATTTCTATCAATTACTTCAATTACAGCAATAGTCGTATCGCATAAACTTGGATTTCCGTCATCACATAAACGATAATAAAACGTATCTCTACCTATAAAATTAAGATTCGGAGAGTATTGATAATTACCATTAGATTGCAAAATAAGGCTTCCGTTATTTGTATTAAATACAGGAGTTTCTGTTGCAAATATATTATCAAAATCCGGGTCACTATCATTGACCAAAACATTACCAAAAGCCGTTGTGTTTTTCGTCGTTTGATTAAAGTCTGGTACTCCAATCGGTGGATTATTGTTATGATTATTACTCTCAAACACTTCAATATATACATCAGCCATATCACATACACTAATAGGTGCATCATCACAAACACGGTATCTGAATATATCTGTTCCTACAAATCCTTGATTTGGTGAATATGTATATGAGCCATCTGAATTCAAAATCAAACTACCATTCGAAGGATTAATCACAGGAGTAGTGTTTACTATTTGATTATCTCCTTCCGGATCTGTGTCGTTGCTGAGAACATTACCGGATACAGGCAAGTCTTTTTGAGTCGTATTCACATCATTTTTAGCAAAAGTTTTATTACAAATTTCACTACACTCGGCGCTTATTTGAGCTGAAGCATCATTATTAGCGTCTACACCAAAAGTATATGGTTCTGAATATTTTGCCCAAAAATCATATTCGTATATTCCTGAAGAGGTTTCATTTAATATGATATTTCCATTAAGCAAATTTTCATTATTGTCATAGATATTACTTGAAGTATTGAAGTCAATAGTTACCGTTAAGCCATCTTCACCCTTCACGATAATATGTTCGTGGAAGAAATAAGTATTAATACCTCTATAATTTAATTGGTCATCACAATTACAAACATCAACGATCATTATATCTAGTAACGGATCTTCAGTAGGATCATCAGTTGTATTGCCATCTAGATCATCTCCATCATCACTGATATCAGACACCCAAGTACCGTTTGAATCGTGACCACTTGCAGTGGCATTATTCTGTACCCCATTTGCATCAACATCTGATTGAGTGATGGTGTGTGCAGCAGTATAAGTGGCTATTTCCCCTACTTCCAATTGTCCTTCCGGACTACCTCCGTCAGAACTGACAAATATAGGACCGAAATCTAAAGCTAAAGCAATATTATTAAAATCTCTGAAATAATCTGTCAATCCTATATCAAATAATTCAACATTACCTGTATTTTCAACAGTGATAGTATAAGTAATCAAATCTCCAACACCTGTTCCTATCGGATTATTATCGGCAATAACTGATGTTTTTGTTACTTCTATTGCAGGATTGGCATCATCATCCAATATCTTTGTTGAATCTCTTTGGATTCCATCTTCAGTAGCATTAGTTACTGTGTTTATATCAACAATAATAGATTCATCATTTTCAACAGTAGCATCATCAACAGCAAGAATATTTATAGTTTCACTACTATTTCCAAATGTGATAACAACACTTTTATTATTCAAAAGTCCATTGTCAGCCTGATCTACATAATCAATACCATCAATTGCAACCCCTGAAGTTGATAATGTAATAGTAGTATTAAAACCGGTAGTTGGATGAATTGATACCTCAACTATAGCTATTCCACCATTTTCGGGTATTGAATCTTGATCGATTGAAAGAGAAACCTTAGCATCATCAAAACCAAAATTCATGTCACTAATATCAAGACCATTTACATTTACAGCGATTTCTCCCAGAGTAGTCAGCCCGTAGGTTAGTGAATTATTGACAGGGTCATTGTTTAAAGCAGGGTCAAGAAAATCAATAACAATGACATAATCTCCATCAAATACTTTTTCAAATTTATATGTTCCATTTGGAGATGTTGTTGTTTGTTTGAATAATGTTTCACCAAGATCATAAACACCATTGTGATTAGTATCATTTATTAGCTTCACTGTTATATCTTGGAGTCCCGTAACTTCTGTTACATCCATAACACCATCTCCATTTTCATCGTACCAAGCAGTACCCAAAATATCGTAGCTCAGAGTATATGTGACATTAATTTGATCCAACTCCACTTTTTGAGAGCCATTGGAAATCAAAAAAGCCCGACAATTAAAACTACCACCATCATCTGCTAAGGTAGTTATATGATTGTTTATTTCTGCTTCTGTATTTGTATTAGAGCCGTCATTAGATGAGGTCATTTGCCAAGACGAACCATCGAAATATTTCCAGGTAGTGCCACCATCGTTTGATACTTGGTATTTAATAGAACCTTCATTATTATTGGATAAAATGGTTTCGAATGTATTAATTGTGGTTTTAAAAGCCAACGGAGTGTCAAATGAAACATATGGTTTTGTTGTTGCGTAAGATGCAGGAAACTCTTCAGCCACTCCATCCTTGCTCAAGATAATACCTGCAATATGATTTACATCATTGTCATATGTTTGCCCTGCTACCGAAGTACTATGGTAATTATCTTTTGAATACCATGTAATCAGAACATTCCCATTTGCTAGTAATAAAATATCAGGATCAGTTTGCCATAATTCCACTTCGTAATTAACTTGAAATTCTCCCAATGAAGTTGTTCCATCTGCATTAAGTATTTTTGCAGCGATATGATAATTGTCTCCATCCTTAGGGAATAAAGTGGGATTTGTACTGTGAATATGATCTTTGGATTGCCAAGTTACAAATATTTTACCATTTTCAAGAACAACCAATCTAGGTTCTTTTTGATCTGAATATACCTGATCATTAACCTGAAATTCCGGTTTTGCTACTGTTGCGTCAGGGTTATATATTTTTGCTGCTATATGAAATCCGCTGTCGTCATTATCTTGTCCGGCAAAGTTAGTAGAATGGATAAAGTCTTTAGTTTCCCAAGTAATAATTATTTGACCATTTTTTAGGACTGCCGGAATTGGCAAATCCTGAATTTCATCTATTTCATCATTTATCTGAAATTCCGGTACGCTTGTAGTTCCATCAGGATTATATATTTTGGCAGCAATATGATAATGATCATCATCATTAGCTTGACCTACAGCATTTGTTGTATGATTGTGATCTTTTGAAGCCCAAACTATAAAAATTCTTCCATCATTCATTATTGCAGCTTTAGGATGTGTTTGTAAATCTTCAACTTCATCATTTATTTGAAATTCCGAAACAGCTGTAGTTCCGTTAGAATTCAATATTTTTGCTGCGATATGTCTGATTGAGCCATCATTGTCTTGACCTACAGCATTTGTTGCATGTAGAGTATCACTTGAAGCCCAAGTAATAAAAACCTGACCGTTATTTAATACGGAAGCGTTTGGAAAGTATTCACGGAGTTCGATTTCATCATTTATCTGAAACTCAGAAACTGCTACGGAACCGTCAGGATTATAAATTTTGGCTGCAATGTGTTCCTCATCATTATCGTTGGCTTGACCGACTGAATTGGTCGTATGATTTATATCTTTGGTATACCAAGAGATAAAAATTTGTCCATTTTGTAAAATAGTCACATCAGGATAGTCTTGCCAATTTTCGATTTCATCATTTACTTGAAATTCCGGAATAACAACTTCGCCTCTTGGATCTATTATTTTCGCTGCTATATGTGACTGATCATTGTCATTTGTTTGACCTATTGCATTAGTTGTGTGATTATTATCATTGGATTGCCAAACTATAACAATATTTCCATTGTTCAGCAATGCGCTTGCCGAATGTGCTTGCCAGTTATTCACCGCATCATTTACCTGAAATTCAGATACGGAAATCAATTGTGCAACACCTTGGTCTACCTTGAGTTTGTCAATATCTGAGATATCATAATCATTATGATCATTAAAATCCCAGACTCTGATGCCCTGTGACGCATCCGTTGTTTCCGTAATAATATCTATAACAGAAATAGAGAAGGCTTCTTCATAAACACCACCATTACCGTCATCAACCCTTAGTCTGATAGAATAAGCATTTTTTGTTTCAAAATCAGGCACTATATTTAGCATTAATTTATTATGCCTTTCTATATAAAAACTTGAATTATCAGTATCCCCAACACCAGAGACCAGTGAAAAAGTCAATGTGTCACCCGGATCCGTATCATTAGAGCTTAATATTGAGACCAAACTACCGACAGGTCTATTCTCATTGATGAAATCTGTGTCACCGCCATCGAGCTTGATATCAGTAGGAACATTGTTTGGTGGTAAAAACCACATGTTTTTATTTATGGATATATTACCAAACAGTACAGTAAAATAGCTTAAAAACATTAGTAAAAATATGTATTCTTTTTTAATGCTTTTTACAAATAATAGTAAATTTACAAATACAAATCGCAAATCAATTGTAGTTAATGC
>JALVAD010000497.1 GCA_027011385.1 Saprospiraceae bacterium
AAAGCCTTGATGGCCTTATTAGGTACTCCCATATAATAGTAGTTAAGCCCCATATTTGTATATATTTCCGACAGCGTTTTGGCATATTTTTTATTGGTAGTATCATTTTGGTAAAGTTTCAAAAGCCCCTGTGTTCCCAATAATAAATACGTTTCAGCAGTAGAATAGTCTGCTTTTACAATGTAACATGCCCCCAGGGTTTTTTGTATGTTAGCAGAATAATATGGGTAGCCCTTTTCGTCGGCAAGTTCAATTGCTTTTTTTGCATAAAAAATACCACTATCAGGCGCTCTGAACAAATATTCGGCTGCAAGTTGCTGGCAAACCTGCATCCACAATGTATCGTTGCTTTTTGATTCGTACAGCCTTAGTAAACTGTCTGCCTTGTTATTAGCGTTTACTGTTTGAGTTCCAATTGTAAAGAAGGATAGAACCGTAATTAAAACAAAAAAATGCAAATTACTTTTATTCCGGATTGTTAAATTGAAAATGGATGGGTTGGTCAGTATCATATTTTTTTGGTAACAAATTGAAATAAAAGAGTTAAAGGTCGAGAGAGATAATTTTGTTCTTGATGGCATAAATAAGCAAACTAACCACATTTTTAGAGCCGGTTTTTGAGATCAGATTGTTTTTGTGCTTATCAACAGTACGGATGCTGATAAATAGTTTTTCGGCAATCTCGGAATTTGTAAGCCCTTCGCCTATTAGTGTCAACACTTCGAGTTCGCGCTTGCTCAATTCTGCATCATGCTCTTCAAAATTATTTTGGTTAATGTATTTATTTGTAAAAAACGGAATCAGTTCGGGTGAAAAATAGTTTTGATTATTGTAAACCAAACCAATGGCATTGAACAACGTTTGTTTATCGACATTTTTCAAAAGAAACCCCTTTGCACCTACATTTATAATCTGTTGTAAAAACTCCTCTTCGCCAAAGGTTGAAAGCACAAGTACTTTAAGGTTTGGGTTTTTTTGCAAGGCCTTTTCTGTTGTTTCTATGCCATCGATACCATTCATTTTGATGTCCATCAAAACAACGTCGAAGTGAACATCGTCCATGAGTTGTAAAAACTCCTCGCCACTTCCGGCTTCACCAACAACGTCAATATCAGCATTTTTATTAAAAACAAGTTTGAGTCCTTTTCGGAAGATTTCATGATCATCAACAATACATAGTTTAATCTTGGACAGCATAGGCATGATTTTAAGTCGTTAAATTTACGAAAACCTTCTTTTAAACCAATTTTTCATAAAAAAAGAGTTCTGAACAAATGATAAACAGTCTGAAAAGAAATCGATTGCTGCAAATGCTACTAACCTCAATAACATATTTGACTTAACTCTAGAAAGGCCAGACCCTCAGGTTCCATCATCAATGATATCTGAAGGTTTGGCCTTTTAAATCAATATTGGGTGCTATTCCCTATTTTGCTTTTTTGTTCAGCATCAAAATTTGAGAGGCCAATACTTCAGTGATGAAATGTTTGTTGCCCTCTTTATCTTCCCACGAGCGGTTGGTAAGTTTTCCCTCAAGGGCAATCTCATTGCCTTTTTTCAGATACTGTTCTGCTACTTTGGCGGTGCCGTTCCAACACACAATGTTGTGCCACTGTGTTTCTTCTACTTTGTCGCCGTTTGAATTTTTGTAACTTTCGGTGGTTGCCAGCGAAAAACGTACTTTCATTTTACCGTTGTCAAAAGTTGTTGCT
>JALVAD010000498.1 GCA_027011385.1 Saprospiraceae bacterium
CTGACCTCGCTTCTTGCAAAAATGCACTACTCCTGTGCTGATGCACTGGTTCTTTCACTATCAAGTGAGATTTACTCACTTGATTTTTGATAAAATCAAAACCGTTCAGTCATCCCCCTATCATTTTTCGAGTCAAAGTGAAGAAAAATTATTAGGGGGAGAGCAAAGCTTTTGTGGGATGGATGAGGGGGCAGATGTGCCAATAAAAGGTAAAATCAACCCACAATGCAAAAAAATGAAATACACCTGCCTGTTTGTTCTTTTGCAGATAACTTTAATATTTTTACTGAAAAGCCAGATGATATGAGTATATTGCGGGTATATAATGAAGAGGGCAATATCCATATTAAAAAAGTTTTGGGGCTACGATAAATTTTTACCCAATCAAGAGACTATTATTAGAGACATTCTTGAAAAAAAGGATACTGTCGCATTGATTCCAACAGGGGGAGGTAAATCTTTGTGTTATCAAGTACCTGCTTTGATATTGGAGGGTACTTGTATTGTTATTTCACCATTGATTGCTCTTATTGACGATCAAATCCAAAGACTTAAATCTCTGGATATTCCTGCCGAAGGTTTGCATTCAGGTCTTGATAAAATTCAACAGAATATTGTATTGAAAAAATTGGAAAGCGGTAGACTAAAGCTACTGTATATTTCACCGGAAAAACTGCAAAGCAAGTCATTCAGAAATCTTCTCAGGACTATTAATTTGAGTTATATCTCGGTAGATGAAGCGCATTGTATCTCACAATGGGGCTATGATTTCAGACCACAATATCAAAAAATAGCTAATATCAAAGAATTATTTCCTGATATACATATTTCTGCTTTCACGGCTACAGCAAATAAAAAGATTCTCGATGATATCATAAAATATTTGGAATTGAATAATCCGGCAATAACAAGAGGAAGTTTTCTAAAAGGAAATATTACATTTGCTGTTATTGAAACAGAAAAAAAGCTCAAGGTATTAAGTCTTTTACTAAAGGAGTTTTCAGGAAGCGGTATCATATATATGAGAAGCAGAAAAGGCACTGTTTTTTTAGCTGATTATTTGGCGAGAAATGGTGAAAATGTAATGTATTATCACGCAGGTATGGATTCCTCTGAAAGGCACAATGTGCAATTAAAATGGTTGAATAATGAAATTAGAACAATTATTAGCACTACTGCATTTGGTATGGGTATAGATAAATCCGATGTCAGATTTGTACTGCATTTTGATTTACCTACGAGCATTGAAGAATATTATCAAGAAGCCGGAAGAGCGGGAAGGGACGGTAAAAAGTCAAATGCTGTTGTACTTTATAATAAAAATGACCTAAATGTTTTGCACAAAAACAACATTGATACATTTCCCGGTTTAAGAGATATCCGAACAACTTATTACAATCTTTTGAAATATTTGGATATTGACATTTCCAATAAATCTAATATAAGCAAAAAGATTGACCTTTATGGTTTTTTTAATTTCAACGGCATAGATAGGTTCAAATCTTATAAATGTATTGGTGAATTGGAAAGATATGGCTTGATAATACTGAATATTCCGATTAGGAATATCCATAGTGAACTGAAGATAAATTTTGAAGCAGATTTTTTGGAAAAAATAAAAAACACAGATAAAACGGCATACCTGATTTTTAAAGAAGTGATACTGAATTATGAAGCAGTTTTTATCACCTTGACTAGTATATCGGAAGAAAAGATATCTAAAATAATCAATATTGATAAAAAAGAGATTATTGAAGTATTTGAAAACTACAAAAAAAAGAAATATATAGACTACAAAAGGCAAAAATCAGATTTCAATATTAGTTTTGTAAATAAAGATTTTGCTTTGATTAATGAAGATGAATTAATATTTAGAAAAGAAAGATTAGAAAACAATATTAGCTCAATATTTGATTATTTAGCTTATTCAAATTGTCGTCAAAAATATATTTTAGCATATTTTGGTGAAAAAATAAAAAAACCTTGCAATATTTGTGATATTTGTCAGGGTGTATACGATGCCAACTATTCAAGAAATCGGTTAGAGCTGTTTACACAAAAAATAGATGATTTGATTTTTGATTATAATACCGATATTGATGATTTGGCGTATGTTGATACTTTTTTGAATCGAAATAAAAATATACAGATGTTAAAGCTTCTGTTTAAGAAAGAAAAATTAAAGACAATGGGAAATAAAATTATAAAAAGCAAAAGCGATGAGTAAACCATTAATATTTATATCAAATGACGACGGGATTACGGCTAAAGGTTTGAGAGCTCTAGTTGATGTGGCAAAAACCATAGGAGAGGTTGTTGTAGTTGCACCTGACAAACCTCAATCAGGTAAAGGTCATGCTGTCACTATAAAATATCCATTGAGATTGACCAAAGTGGATGTTTTTGAAAATGTGGAATCTTGGATGTGTACAGGAACACCGGCGGATTGTGTAAAAATGGCAAAGGACATTTTATTTAAAGATAGAAACGTTGATCTTGTTCTTTCAGGTATAAATCACGGTGCTAATACTTCGATAAACATATTGTATTCGGGTACAATGTCGGCTGCTATGGAGGGAGCGATCGAGGGAAAGAAATCCATTGGGTTTTCATTGGATGATTTTTCATCAGAGGCGGATTTTACGGCTTCAAAACATTATATAGAAAAAATTATCAGAAGAGTCCTTGATTCTGACAGAGATCAACCATTGTTATTAAATGTCAATATTCCTAGTATTCAATTGGAAGAGATAAAAGGCATAAAAATATGTCGTCAATCTAGAGGAAAATGGACTGAGGAATTTTCTAAATCTATCGATCCCCGTGGAGTACCCTACTATTGGCTAACGGGCAGATTTGAGAATCTAGAAAAAGATGCAACCGATACTGATTTATGGGCTATTGCCAATGGATATGTATCAGTAGTACCATCAAATTTTGATTTAACAAAGCACAGTCAGTTAGATGATTTGGATTTTATTATCTGAATTTAATAAATTGTCAGTTTTCATGCAGACACTATCTAAAACTCCAGTCAAAATCTGCAATTTTAACCAAAGCCGCTTTTAATAATTTTATAGAATCTCTGATATCTTTGGTATGTGACATTTCGATTACTTGGTGCAAATGTCTTGTTGGAATAGATATAGCTCCTGCAATAGATCCTCCTTTGCCCGATCTTTGAAGACTAGCCGTATCAGTTCCACCTTTTGGTAAAATTTCCATTTGAAAATCAATTTTATTTTCGCTTGCTACTTCCTTTAAAAAATTGACCATACGGTAATCGGCAATAGTCATTCCATCCAATATTTTGATAGCTGTACCTTTTCCTAATTTTGTGACCACTTCTTGAGGGTTTGCGCCCGGCAAATCATATGCGATAGTAGTGTCAATAGCTAAACCAAAATCAGGATTTATACCTGAACTGGCGACAGTAGCACCTCTAACCCCAACCTCTTCCTGAACGGTAAAAACCCCGTATACATCATAAGGAACATCTGTATCTTTTAATTCTTTTAGTGCCTCAAGAAGAGCAAAAACAGAAACTCTATTATCCAATGATTTTGAATTTACACATTCTCCCATCTGGATTAATTCACGTTCTCTTGTAATGGTATCACCGGGTTTTATCAGCTTTTTCACCTCCTCAACATTTAATCCTGTATCGATAAAATAATCAGTTAGCTCCGGCATCTTCGTTTTTTCCTCCGGTTTCATTATGTGTATTGGCTTGGATGCCATTACACCTATGATATCTTCTGTCCCGTGAACAATTACCCTTTGAGCTGTCAATGTTTTCGGATCAAAACCACCGAGAGGCTGAAACCTTATAAACCCATCATCATCAATATATGTAACAATAAAACTTATTTCATCCATATGAGCTGCAATCATTACTTTCTTGCACTTATCTTGACCGGACAAAACACCTTTTTTAAGAGCTATCACATTTCCCATGTTATCCGTATAAACTCTGTCAACATATGGCTTAATATGTTCCATTATAAATGCTCTAATAGGCTGTTCAAATCCCGGTGCACCAGGTATCTTGCATACCTGTGAAAGTAATTCAATATTAATCATCTGGTAAAATTTTGCTTGCAAAGATAATTATTTAGAATGAAATAAAAAAAATGAGTATAAATAAAATAAAATGCACCTGGAGATATTCTAAACACATTTCATTTTTTATTGTTAACAATATCAGTTGCTGCAAAAAGATATACTATGAAGATAATGTTGGAAATAATGAAATTGAGATTTAAGTTACTATCAGTATTAAGCCCTAAAAAAGCAGCAAATTTAGCCTTAAATATATTTCAAAAACCGCATTTTAATAAAGTCAGAGAAAGAGAAAAAGAGTTTTTGAATACTGCCAAAATAGTCAGAATCAATAATGATGAAGAGAATATTATTTTGTACGAAACAGGGGATAAATCAGGAAAACCAATAATTACAGTACACGGATGGG
Source organism: Saprospiraceae bacterium (assembly GCA_027011385.1). Classification (GTDB taxonomy): domain Bacteria; phylum Bacteroidota; class Bacteroidia; order Chitinophagales; family Saprospiraceae; genus JADJGA01. Next base: position 4,472 of record JALVAD010000498.1, read on the forward strand.
ATTCCAATCCGGGAAGTATGTCGGGAATAACAAACAAACTAGCAGAATCGGGATTTCACATTTTTAGCCTAAATGTTCCGGCTCATGGTATATCAAAGAGGGAATCAACAAATATGTTTGATACCTCTGATATCATCGTCAAGGTATTAGAATGGATAGATAGAGAAGGGGAAGTGTCGTTTGTGACACATTCATTTGGGTCAGGTGCTGTTAGTTTGGCATTGCAAAAATCAGGGATAGAAGTGGATAAACTTGCTTTTGTAACATCTCCTGATAAACTTTGGGACATTTTCAAGGATTATGCCGAGGTGATTGGTCTAAATGACGCAGCATTTAAGCAAATGATAAAAAAAACGGAACAGCGTTTTGGTAGAAGCTTTGATAAAATGCAGATATCAAAAGTCCTGAATGATGCAAAGTTTCAACAATTGCTTTTGATACATGATGTTGATGATAAAATATTACCTTTTGGCAATACAGAATCGATACATCATTCAAACCCCGATAGTGAAATTTTCTCCACAAAAGGTAAAGGTCACTATCGTATATTATGGGATGAAGAAGTCATTGATAAAATTGCTCAATTTTTAATTTGATAAGTTTTCTTTAATCCGGATGTAAAAACCCATCCCCGCCCCTTCCCTTATCAAGGCTTTCGTTATGACACATCTTTTAATAAGTGTGATAACGATAGCTTTCTCTTGAGAGATTTGATTCCGGTTTTAGCACCCATCCCCAGCCCTTCCCTCACAAAGGGAAGGGAGAAGTGGAGGTGCTTGATTACTAAAAATAGCTATTTGAGAATCATCTTGTTTTATAACTAAATGATATTTTTTTTGTGAAAAAAGCGTTGCTATTGCGGGTTGCAGCTTCCTCCCTTGTAAGGGAGGATTGAGGTGGGTTCTAAATAAAAAATCATGCAAATATTATTACACAAATATGGAGTTTTAACGTATTTGATACTACTTAAACAAAGGCTCGAAATTCGGATTAAGACACTATTTATCCATATGTACATCCATTTGTGGAAAAGGTATGCTGATCCCCTCTCTGTCGAATGCTTTTTTAACGTTCTCCTGCATAAAAAAGTAAGTATCCCAATAGTGTTCGCTTTTTACAAATGGTCTTGTTGCTAGATTAACAGAGCTATCTCCAAGTTCTGATACAACAACAGCTTGAGCAGGTTCATCCAAAATATATTTACATTCTTTTCCCACATTAAGTATGATATTTCTAGCTTTGTCAATATCATCGTTGTAACCGATCCCGAAAGTCAATTCAACGCCAATCGTATCTTGTCCGGATATATTTGTAATAACATTATTGGTAACAACGCTATTAGGGACTATAACCCTCTTATTGTCCAAAGTTGATAATACGGTATTAAATATTTGTATCTCTTCAACTTTTCCGGTTTTTCCACCCCCTATTTCAACAAGGTCTCCAACTCTATAAGGCTTGAAAGTAAGAAGTAAAATACCGCTTGCAAAATGAGCTAGACTACCTTGTAATGCCATTCCTATTGCAAAAGCAAGAGCACCGAATATTGCAACGAAAGAAGTTGTCTCCACTCCAAACATTCCCGCTACTGCTATAAGAACCATAATTTTAATAGCGACATTGACCAAAGATGCTAAAAAGGGTCTAACAGATTCATCAATCTTTCTTTTTATCAATATTCTTTTCACGATTTTAGTTAGAAATCCCGCTAACCAAAAACCGATAATCAAAGTTAAAATAGCTCCGATTACTTTTGGAGTATATTGTGTGATTAGCTCAACAAATTCTTCAAAACTAAAATATTTTTCCATTTTGTTAATAATTTTTAAAATATGAATTATTTATTTGACACAATATTACTAAAAGGTAACAAATTTTAGGC
>JALVAD010000499.1 GCA_027011385.1 Saprospiraceae bacterium
CTCCACTACAGTGTGTAAATTTAACTTTTACTACTCCAAAGTTAAAATTATTATAATCTTTATCTGTATTATAAGCGAATTTATCCCATACATACACCTTTAGGTTCAAATTGTTTCCCGAAAGATTTGAACAAAGAAATTTCCTTTTCGATGTACGTTCAGCAGGAATCCAAGCATCGGCTTTACCTTTCAGATATTTATCTTCAGTACTGATGTTTCCGGTATTTGGATCAAAAAAGTACTTACCATATTCACTATATTGTTTTGCCCAATTTGATGGATTATCCCAAAATCTAGGTATATACTCGCTATATGTAAAGAATAGACCTATTCTTGGTGTAATATCATCAAATGAAGCCAAACTTCCAATTGGACATCTACCCTTATCTAATGATTTAGCCATCACATCAGAATAGCCGGAATTCATGACAATAGTAGCCTCATCCACCAAAATTGGTATTGGTGCGATATTATCAAAGCATGAATCGTTAGTGTTGAGAAAAGAAATGACTTGTGTGCAAGATACTGAGAAACCATCTGATTTAACAGTATATAATCTTGTAATATCAGAACAAGTACCACCTACTTGAATATCCGAAAAATCTAAAGTATAATCGCAAACACTAAATATAGTTGGATATAATTTTTGATTAATATTCGGATCAATACTTTCGTTACAGTTTATTTCCACATCTTTACATTCAATAACAGGGGGAATTTTATTTTTAACGGTTACTATTGTCTGACAATCACTGAAGGTTTTATATAAATCACCATCCTTTTCCATTCTGCTAGGGTCAATAGGACCATCGCCTGGATCTTTATTGAAAACCCTAAGATTTGTGAGCACTTTTTTGTTGACATCTTCACAACAATAGTAAACTATATCATCAAACCAAACATTAAATTGATTTGAACTTGGGTTATCATCACCATTTAATTCAGCACAACCATTATCAAATTGTGAAGAATCATTTACGCGTAAAACTTTAAAGTAAACAGGTTTTTTATCCATACAAAAAGAACCTGCATCAAAGTTTATTGCATTAATCTTTCCTATTCCCTCAGCATTGATGGCTATTTGTTTATATTTTTTACAGGCAACAATCGGTGTTTTAATGTAATAAACAGAAATGTCTACAATGCAATCACTATAATGATTTACTAAATCCCCATTATCTTTCATCCTATCCGGATTAACAGGTCCATTTCCGGGATCTTTGTCAAAAACTCTCAATATAGTAGGAGTTGTTTTGATACTATCTTCAAAACAAAATCCCACGTTATCATCAAACCAAACATCAACTTCATCAGAATTTGGGTCATCATCACCATTTAAATCAATACAACCACCATCATATTGCAAAGAATCATTTACCCTTAAGACTTTAAAATAAATAACTTCACCTTCTATATCATAGGAACCATTGTCCAAATTTTTAGCATCTAATATGGCAATGCCATCTAGATCTAAAGCAACTTGTATACTTCCATCACAAACAGATATAGGTGGATTATTTTGTTGTGAAAAACCATAACTTGAAAATAAAATAAAAATAATAGATAACAGCTTTTTCATCTGTTCAAAACTTGTTAAATTGTTCATAGCATTTTTTTTAAAGGTTAAAAATTTTAATTAGTTCAACGTATCGTGTTTTGTACAAGTTAATTTCAAATGAAAACAAAAAGTATAAAATCAGCTTGTTAT
>JALVAD010000500.1 GCA_027011385.1 Saprospiraceae bacterium
TTCCTATATAGTGTCTGTATGGAATAGACAATTTTTGAAATTCTGATAATTTTTATCTATATTTTGATTTTATTTGCATTGATTTTATGATATAGGATCGATCACTTGTGAAAAATTCAAAAGATAACAGAAAGAATCAATTTCAAATTTGATGTGTTTTCATACTGATATTATAAGCCTTATTTTAGAAAAAAGATAAAATGAAGAAATTAGAATCCGAAATAGTTTATGATAAACTGAAGAATAACTTTAATGATATATTGAATCTTGTAGGTGAGGATACCTCAAGAAATGGTTTGATTAAAACCCCGCATAGAGCAGCTAAATCAATGCAATTTCTCTTGAAGGGCTATGACCAAGACCCTGATGCCATTATTCAGAAAGCGATGTTTGATGAGGAATATAGTGAGATGGTGATTGTGAAAGATATTGAACTATATTCACTGTGTGAACACCATCTACTTCCTATTTTTGGGAAAGCTCATGTGGCTTATATTCCAAATAAATCAATAGTCGGGCTAAGTAAAATCGCCAGAGTGGTAGATGTCTTTGCAAGAAGGCTTCAAGTACAAGAAAGGTTGACAAATCAAATATTGGAGTCCCTTCAAAAAAACTTAAAACCTCTAGGAGTAGCTGTAGTGATCGAAGCGCAACATATGTGTATGATGATGCGAGGCGTTCAAAAGCAAAACTCTGTAACGACTACTTCTGCTTTTCGAGGAGCTTTTAATAAACTTGAAACAAGGAGTGAGTTTTTGAGACTTATAAGTAATGATTTACATTAAATTTAAACTATTATAAGATGATAGCATATATTTTTCCGGGACAAGCTTCCCAATTTGTAGGAATGGGTAAGGATTTTTATGAAAAGAGTCCACAAGCAAAAGAATTATTCGAAAGAGCAAATGATATTCTGGGATTTAGAATTTCAGATATAATGTTTGAAGGCACTCTTGATGATTTAAAACAAACCAAGGTCACCCAACCTGCTGTATTTTTACATTCATATATTAGCTTTGTGTTAAATGGCGATAAGTATACGCCTGATGTTGTAGCAGGTCATTCTCTTGGAGAGTTTACAGCTTTGGTAGCAAATGGTACTTTGGATTTTGATTCAGGTTTGAGATTGGTTCAAGTAAGAGCCAATGCTATGCAAAAAGCATGTGAAGCAGAACCGAGTACAATGGCAGCAATTCTTGGACTTGAAGATGATGTCGTGAAAAAAGTTTGCGAGAGTATTGATGAAATAGTCATTCCTGCTAATTATAATTGTCCTGGACAATTAGTGATTTCAGGATCTATTGAAGGGATAAATAAAGCTATTGAGAAACTTAAAGAAAATGGAGCACGTCGTGCTATTGCATTGCAAGTTGGAGGAGCTTTTCACAGTCCGTTTATGGCTCCGGCAAAAGAAGAATTGGCTGCTGCAATTGAAAAGGCGGAGTTTAATGTTCCAAAAATGCCTATTTACCAAAATGCAACAGCTAAAAGAGAGATATCTCCTGAAAAAATAAAAGAAAATCTTGTAAAACAATTAACAGCACCTGTATTATGGACTCAAACAATGCAAAATATGATAGCAGATGGAGTAAAACAATTCGTTGAAGTTGGGGGCAATGGTAAAACACTGGTTAATTTTGTGAAGAGAATAGATAGAAGGCTGCCTACTGACGCAATTTGATTTTTAGTATTTTGGTATT